>JAEWBD010000068.1 GCA_023391315.1 Bacteroidota bacterium
ATTCAATAGACCAGGCTGAAAATGAAACAAAACTTCCTTTAAGCAATAATGTGAAGTACACCGAAAAGGTAAATGCAGGTTATTTTAATTATGCCAATGGATGGAAATCGTTTGTTTACCAGGTGGGTTTGCGTGTTGAGCTTTCGGAACTTGACGGTTCTATGATTGACAGCAATCTCAATTTCGGCTATAAATTTCCTAATGGCTTTAAAGACCTTAATTATGCATTGTTTCCAAGTTTCTTTCTTACAAAGCATATAAGCGAGTCGGAAGATATCCAGTTTAATTATTCAAAGCGAATAAGAAGGCCACGTTTCTGGGAAGTAAACCCGTTTATTGATATAGATGATCCTTTGAATATTTCACAGGGAAATCCTGGATTAAAACCTGAATACACCAATTCATTTGAATTGAATTATTATAAAAGATTTGCTGAAAACAGTGGCAGCTTTCTTGGTGTAATTTATTTTAAAAATAATGTTGGCGATGTTACAGAGTACAGCGATACTATTCCGCAATCACTGTATGAACAATTAAATAATGCGGCTGTTTCTCCCAATGCTATTCTCAGCACTTTTATAAACGCCGGTTATGAAGACCGCTGGGGCGCTGAGCTTACGCTTCAGAAAAACATTACAAAACAGTTAGACCTCACTTTTAATACAAACATGCAATATGCTGTTACAAAGGCAAGTGTGGGCGATTTAAATCTTAATAACAGCGGCTTTAATTATAATGGCAAAATTATCGGCAATTATAAAATTGTTACTGAAACAAGTAAGCTGTTTAATAATCTCGGCTTCCAGGTAATTGCTGATTATGATGGCCCGCGGGTAATACCGCAGGGAAGAAATAAAGCACAGTTTAGCACTGATGTGGCTGTGCGCAAGGAATTCTTTAAGAAAAAGGCCGGTGCCCTTTCATTAAGTGTGAATGATCTTTTCAATACACGTAAGTTCGGAACTGTTTATGACACCGATGATTTTTACCAGGATGGTTACCGCCGCTGGAATGTAAGGACAGTAAGGCTTACATTCAGCTACAGGTTTGGTGATTCAGATCTTTTCCGCAAGAAAGACAATAACAACAACAATAATTCTGATTATGAAGCAGCACCGGGCGAAGATTCATAACCAGAATTAAATGGAACGGCCTGGTTAAGCATTATTATATATATCCTTTACAGAAAAGGAAATATCAAGTACAGGTAAATTAATAATACTTTCATTTTTTGTAAAAGTTTCTGTCATCCATTCCCCGCTTTTTGTTTTGAAATAAAAAATGATAACCTGCTGTTCAGGTTCAACGCATAAATAATATTGCAGCGTTGGAATTTTCTGGTATTGAATGAATTTATCCGTTAAATCAAATTTGCGGGTGGATTCAGATAAAACCTCGACAAGTAAAACCGGCTCATTTGTGAAATAGCGGTTTAAATTATTGGTGCAAACAATCACATCCGGATAAAAGAAATTATTATCTGGTGTTCTAACTTTAAAACCCTCAGTCAAAATTTCAAGCCCATTTTGCTTTAATAATCCTTCAATAAGATTGGCAATCCGCCTTTCAAGTTTATTATGATATACTGAAGAGCCGCTCATTTCATAAAGGTTTGCGTTGATTAATTCATGTTTTAATTCACTGCTTTCTTCATAAAGAAAGTATTCTTCATCATTTGCAAATTTTTTATTTTCTTCAACCAGCTTCATAAAATCACTTTTATCAAATTTACAATAATTGCAGTAATGCAGCACTCTTCAACTTAATCAACCAATCAACTGTTCTTCCCACGTTCCTCCTTCCACATTTGATTAAAGGTCTTCTGGCTGAAATCCAGGTCAGCACGGTGTTTCGTCCATGCTTTAAACATAGAATTCACCACTTTATTTTTGAGATTGCCATTTGCCATATTCATCATACCACGGTTTAAACTCGCCACTTTCCACATTTTCCAGGCAACGCGTTCTGATACAGGGCTATCGCCTTCCACTACAGATTCATGCCTGTTTTCCAGCAATAATTCATGAATGTTTATACGCACGGGGCAAACTTCAGTGCAATTGCCGCACAGCGATGAAGCATAGCTCAAATGTTTCCATTCTTTTAAATTTTTAAGCTGAGGTGTAATCACACTGCCAATGGGGCCGCTGTAAGTGGTGCCATAGCTATGGCCTCCAATGTTTTTATAAACAGGGCAGGCATTTAAGCAGGCGCCACAACGAATACAATATAAGGCTTCACGGGCTTTATCATTGGCAAGTAAATTGGTCCTGCCATTATCAAGTAAGATCACATACATTTCTTCAGGGCCGTCAATCTCATTCTTTTGTTTTGGACCGGAAATGATAGTGTTATAAACGGTTAATTTCTGACCTGTTCCAAACGTTGCCAGCAAAGGCAAAAACAAGGCGAGATCGTTAATAGACGGTAACACTTTTTCAATGCCTGTGATTACTATATGCGTTTTAGGAAAAGCGCTGCTTAACCGGCCGTTACCCTCATTTTCAGTTACAGAAATAGATCCCGTATCTGCAATTATAAAGTTAGCACCTGTAATGCCAATTTCAGCTTCCACATATTTCTTCCTGAGTTTTTCGCGGGCAATTAATGTAAGCTGATGTGGCGATAAGCCATCCGGAACATTTAATTTTTCTGCAAATAATTTTGCAATGTCTTCTTTGCTTTTGTGCATTGCAGGCGTTACAATATGATAAGGCGGTTCATTATCTAACTGCTGGATATATTCGCCTAAATCTGTTTCAATGCTTTCAATGCCCTGCTTTTCAAGAAATTTATTTAAATGAATTTCTTCGGTAACCATGCTCTTGCTCTTCACTACCGATTTGCAATTCTTTGCTTTACAAATTTTTCCAATTTCTTTCAGCGCATCTTCAGCCGTTTCTGCCCAGATAACCCTGGCGCCCCGTGCTGAAATATTTCTTTCAAATGTTTCCAGCATAACGTCAAGATGCTCAACAGCATTCCATTTTGTATTTTTTGCATGCTCACGGGCTGCCATTAAATTATTAAACTGCGTTTTGCCCTGCGGCACAACAGCATTGTATTTGCCGATATTGAAATTGATTTTTCTGCGATGATCAAGGTTTGATGCTTTTATAGTGCTTTTGGCAATAAATGTTGATGCTGTTTTCCTGCTCATAATTTTAACCTGTTGGCGTAAAATTAGTTATTAAATCTTAGCCTGGATTGGAACCGTTAATGAGAAGAAGATACAAGACGGTTTTTCAGATTACGCAGATCAGTTATATTTTTGCAACAGATGCAGATACAGGTCCTGCAGCTAAAATTCTTTAATGATTTTTATACATAAGTCAAACAAAATTTAAATTGTTATAAAAATGCAGCGTTGAAATTTTTCTTGCATAAACTTCTAACTGCGATATACTAACCTTTATTTTTGCGGCAACAATAAAAAAAATCTAATGGTTGATGTAATTCTTGGCTTGCAATGGGGCGACGAAGGCAAAGGAAAGATTGTTGATTATTTTGCACCCAACTATGATATAATTGCACGTTTTCAGGGTGGCCCAAATGCAGGGCACACTTTATATGTAGGCGATAAAAAAATAGTACTCCATCAAATACCTTCCGGAATATTTCATCAAAATACCACAAACATAATAGGCAATGGTGTGGTACTCGATCCGGTTACATTAAAAAAGGAATGTGAAGCGGTGGCTGCCTTTGGTATAGATGTAAAGAAAAATTTGTTCATATCACAACGTACAAATCTTATTGTTCCCACACACAGGGCTTTGGATAGAGCTTCTGAAATATCAAAAGGCGAAAGCAAAATTGGTTCTACGCTTAAGGGTATTGGTCCTTCCTATATGGACAAAACCGGCCGCAATGCTTTGCGTGTGGGCGATATAACGGATAAGTCGTTTATTACACAATACATTAAACTGCGTTTAAAACATCAGCGGCTGCTGGATAACTTTCACTTTGCTGAAGATATTTCTGTATGGGAAGAAGAATTTTTTGACGCGATTGAATTTCTGCGTACTTTAAATATTATAAACGGCGAATATTTCATTAATGATAAAATAAGCAGCGGCAAAAAGGTTTTAGCAGAAGGAGCGCAAGGTTCAATGCTTGATGTTGACTTTGGCACATTTCCTTTTGTAACTTCATCCAATACTATTTCAGCCGGTGTATGTACAGGTCTTGGTGTGGCGCCGCAAAAAATAAACAAAGTTTTTGGTGTTACAAAAGCCTACTGCACCAGGGTAGGCAGCGGGCCTTTTCCCACTGAATTGCATGATGAAACAGGAGAGGAGTTAAGAAAAATTGGCAATGAATTTGGGGCAACTACAGGCAGGCCGCGCCGTTGCGGCTGGATTGACCTCGTAGCATTAAAGTATACCTGCATGCTTAACGGGGTAACGAATGTGGTAATGACGAAAGCAGATGTATTAGATTCATTTAAAGAGCTTAACGTTTGCACAGAATATTTAATAAACGGTAATAAAAGTAAGGAAGTGCCGTTCCAGTTAACGCATGCAGATGTGAAGCCTGAATATAAAGCCTTTGAAGGATGGAGCTGCGATTCTACTTTGCTTAAAACAGGGGATAATTTACCGGAAGCTATGCAGCGTTATATTTCTTTTATCAATCAATATATTGGTTCGCCTGTAAGCCATGTGTCAAACGGCCCGCAGCGTGAACAGATAATAAAAATTAATGATTAATTTTTTTTGCTGATTAAAAAACTCGTTGAAATTTTACAACAGCTAATCCAAACTGTGTATGGCATCTAAATCTGACAAAACAAAGAAAACTACTCCGAAACCGTCCGGAGATAAAGCTGGTAAAACAAGTTCTTCCAAAGCAAAAAAACAAGTGGAAGAGGATGATGAACTGGATGAAGATTTTGAAGACGATGAAGAAGTAAAGCCTTCAAAAGCTGCAAAGTCTGCCCCCAAGACTAAAAAGCAATCCGAAGAGGATGACGACGATGATGATGGAGAAGATGAAGTGGATGATTGGGATAAACCTGAAGAGGAAGAAGAGTGGGATCCCGATTTCGATGAATTCGACATACCAAAATCAGGAGGTAAAAAATCATCTGGCGGCGGAAGTAAAAAGGGCGATGATGATGACGATGATTTTAAATTTGATGATGATTTAAAAGAGTTTGATCTTTTTAATGATTCAAACAGCTTCGACGATGATGACGACGACGATTTCTAAAATGTAATAGGTGAAAAGAACAACTGCATCTTTTCCTATTGATGATATTCTGTTGTTTAAAAAGCAAATGCTGAGCTGGGCAAACCGGTTTGGCATTTGTTGTTTTATGGACAGTCATTATTATGCTGACAAACATCATAAATATGATTGCCTGGTTGCTGTTGATGCTGTCAAAGTTTTTTCTCCTTCAGAAAATATTTTATCACAACTTGATCATTTTTATAGTGAAAATGCAGACTGGATTTTCGGGCACCTGGGATATGATTTAAAGAATGAAATCGAGGATTTACAATCATCACATGCAAATAATGCCGGCTTTGAAGATGTTTTCTTTTTTGTACCAGCAATAGTAGTAAGCCTTGATAAAAATATTGTTACTATTCATTCAGTTAAAGAACAACCAGGTTTAATAATTGAGGCGATTGGAAACGAAGTTTTAAATGATAACCGGTCTTCATCATCAAAACAAATACAACTGCAATCTTCTTTAACGAAAGAAGAATATATTGATATTATTAAAACGGTTCAGCGCCATATACTTCGTGGAGATTGTTATGAATTGAATTACTGCCAGGAATTTTTTGCAGCAGAGGTTTCAATAGAGCCTTTGCATACTTATTTAAAGCTTATAGAAATTTCTCCAACCCCATTTTCCTGTTTTTATAAGATTAACAATAAACATCTGTTATGTGCCAGCCCGGAGCGCTTTTTATCTAAAACCGGCAGCACTATTTTTTCGCAGCCGATAAAAGGCACTGCTCCAAGAAATGTAAACATTGCGCTGGATGCGCTTGAAAAAGAAAATTTGCAAGCTAACCAAAAGGAGCGCAGCGAGAATGTAATGATTGTTGATTTGGTGAGAAATGATCTTAGCAGGATTTGTAACGAGGGAACAGTTGTAGTTGATGAATTATTTGGCATCTATTCTTTTCCGCAGGTACATCAAATGATTTCTACTGTAAAAGGCGAATTAAGGGAGGATATAACATTTGCTGAAATTATTCGTGCAACCTTTCCCATGGGTTCAATGACGGGTGCTCCAAAACGGCGGGCCATGCAATTAATTGAGCAGTATGAAAAAACAAAGCGGCAATTGTTTTCAGGCAGTGTAGGGTACATATCGCCTGAAAGAGATTTTGATTTTAATGTGGTGATAAGAAGCATTTTTTATAATGCACACAATAGGTTTTTGAATTACCTGGTAGGTGGCGCCATAACCTTTTATGCCGATGCGGAAAAAGAATATGAGGAATGTTTATTAAAAGCCAGAGCTCTGGTTGATGCGCTTCGCTGATTATTTGCCGGCGTCAACCGGCGTGACGGCTGCCGGCCTGGAGCTATTCAGTAAAAGTTCAACACTTTGTTTAAGTATATCGCTCTTTTTAGATTGAAATAATTGAGCTTTATCAGCAGGAACGCGCATGGGATAAATATCACCTTTAGCAAGTACATTATCAATATCAGGGTTAAGCTGATTGAATAATGAAAGATCCATCATTAAGTTATTAGCAATAACAACGGAATTATATTTCCCGTAAATATTTACGGTTGAGGAGTTGGCGGCAATGTCTAAATAAGCATCCTTATTTTGCAAAGTTGTGGTCTTATTGTCTGTTGCAATACCTCCGCTTCCCTCAAAAAAATAGCGCGTTGCAATAAACTTTTTTACATGATTGCGTGTTTCAAGTGGCAGGTAATATTGAATCTTCCAAAAATCTTTGCTATGTGCTTTTGCAATAGCACGGTTTACATTGCCTGCTCCTGTGTTGTAAGCAGCAATTACCAAAAGCCAATCACCATAGGTATTATACAAATCTTTTAAAATTTTGCAGGCGGCGTTGGTGCTTTTAACGTAATCGGCTCTTTCATCATAATAGCCTGTCCTTAATCCATGCTCTCTTGCTGTGGCATCCATAATTTGCCACGGTCCCACGGCGCCTGCCCAGGAAATAGCCGTACTGTTCAAGCTGCTTTCTATAACAGAAAGATATTTTAGCTGCAGCGGGATGCCATAAGAAGACAAAATCCGATCATATAAATTGAAATATGGCTTTCCCCAAACCTTCATCTTATTGAAGTAAGCTGTATGTTTTTTTATATAATTATCTGCAAAATATTTTGCCTCAGCATTCATTGATAAATCCATGGGGTTATTGCCAACCGCAGCATTTCCTAAAAGGCTTGTAAACATTTTAGAGCTGTCTGCAATAAATGCACCCTGGATTGGTTTAGAAATAGAATCGGTACCGGTACTATCTTTTGGGAATAATGTATTATTTGTGCGGGAAAACGAGGTGGTTGAAATATTCAAAAGACAGAATAAACAGGCTGCTTTTACTACAGAAAAAGTTTTCAAAAGGTATATATGCCTGAATAACTGCTTCATAATTTTAAACACCAACCGGTTGGTTAGTTGTTTTGTTTATCGCTGTCAGATGTTCTGAAATAGCCAGCAAAGTTAACTCATTTAAATGAGATGCCATTACCTGGAGGCCAAAGGGCATACCATTGGAATGTCTAAATAGCGGGATTGATATGGAAGGAATACCGGTTAAATTAGCGAATACGGTATAGATATCTGCCAAAAACATAGCTATGGGGTCATTATTTTTTTCGCCTATTTTAAAAGCGGTAGTTGGTGAAACCGGCATTATTATGGCATCAACTTCTGTAAATATTTCCTTTACTTTTTTAAGTAAAATATTTCTAACTTTTTGAGCCTTTGTTATATATGCCTCATAATAACCTTCGCTTAAAACAAATGTGCCAAGCATAATGCGCCGCTGCACTTCCTTGCCAAAAAACCGGCTGCGGGTTAAATTTATCTGCTCGTTTAAATCTTTAGCCGGCTGTTGTGCTCCATATTTCAGACCATCATATCTCGCCAGATTACTTGAAGCTTCAGCGGTTGTTAAAATATAATAAGCAGGCACTATATAATCCAGCAGGTCAAATTCAATTTGGGAAACTTTAAAACCTTGTTCCTGTAAATGATTAATAAAATGCTTTTGGGTTGCAGCTATTTCAGGGTCAAGCCCGGTATGATTTAATGTTGCCGGGAAATAGCCGATTTTGAAATCTTTTTTTTCGTTCCACCGGTCGAACTTAAAAATATCTTCTGTGGCTGTGCTGTCAAAATCATCTTTTCCTGCAATCACTTCAAGCACGATACCAGCATCTTCCACGGAATTTGCGAAAATCCCAATCTGGTCAAATGAGGAAGCATAGGCAATAAGCCCAAAACGGGAAATGCGCCCATAAGAAGGTTTTAAACCTACAACGCCGCAGAAATCTGCAGGTTGGCGAACCGAGCCGCCTGTATCGCTTCCTAAACTTACCATGCAAAGCTTAGCCTGAACAGCTACAGCTGAACCACCCGAAGAGCCGCCCGGCACCCTCGAATTATCTGCAGCATTCAATACATTACCAAATGCTGAATTTTCGTTGCTGCTGCCCATGGCAAACTCATCGCAGTTTTGCCTGCCAATAATTATGGCATCTTCCTGCAATAATCTTTCAACAGCAGTTGCATTATAAACCGCCTGGAAATTTTTGAGTACGCGGGAGCCGGCGAAAAGTTTATGGCCTTTATAACTTATAACATCTTTAAGGCCCACAACTACGCCATGCAATTTGCCCAACGCATTTCCTCCTTTTCGTTTTGCATCGAGCAGGGCAGCACGTTCCTGTGCTTCTTCTTTATAAACTTCAAGAAAAGCATTAAGGTGCTTATTTTGTTCTATATTCTTTATATAATAAGAAACGGCATCAGCGCATGTTGCTTTGCCGTTTAATAATAAAGATTGATAGTCTTTGATAGAATGAAAGCTAAACAAAGGCTACAAATTTTTTAATGATATGGAAAGAAATTATGGCTGAGTTGTAGTAGAAGCTGTTTGTTGAACACCGTTTGCCGATGGTGTTGGCGGCTTATTGTCTTTTTCATTCAAGCCTTCTTCAAGTTCTTTTCTAACACTGTTTTTTGCATCGTTAAATTCACGAACGCCACGGCCCAAACCCTTCATAAATTCAGGTATTTTACGGCCACCGAAAAGCACCAGAACTACTACTGCTATCAGTAATATTTCCTGAAAACCAAGATTTCCCATTTGATAAAATTTAAAGTGAAAACAAATATAGTAACTAATATACGAGACCGCCTAAAGAACTGCTTGCAAAAAATAAAAAAGCGAAAAATTTTTAACATCTTTCGCTTTTCTCTTAGGTGGTATAGTGTGATAATTAAATTCTTTTTTCTTTGATCCTGGCGCTCTTGCCGCTACGGTTACGCAGGTAGTACAACTTTGAACGGCGAACTTTACCTACTTTGTTCAGAACAATTGATTCAACATTAGGTGAGAAAAAAGGAAATGCTCTTTCAACTCCAATTCCATCAGATATTTTTCGCACTGTAAAAGTTGCCGTAGCACCAGTACCCTGAATTTTTACAACATCGCCGCGAAACCCTTGTACACGTTCTTTGCCACCCTCTACAATTTTATAATTAACTGTAACATTATCACCAGCCTTAAATTTCGGGTGTTGCTTTTTTGCCGTAAGCTGTTCATGTATAAATTGAGTTGCTGCGTTCATAACCAATAATTTTAAAAAGGTTTGCAAAGGTAACGGCATTTGCAGGAAATGCCAAATAATAAAAACCAATTCTTTATAAACATTAAGTATTGTTTATAATATTCAAGGTTACCGGGCTACATTAATGGCCCTTTTCTCCCTTATTACGGTTATTTTAATTTGCCCGGGATAAGTCATTTCGTTCTGAATTTTCTGGGCTATTTCAAAACTCAGTTTATCGCTGTCTGAATCTGTAATTTTCTCTGATTCAACAATAACCCTTAATTCCCGGCCTGCCTGAATTGCATAGGCCTTTTCTACGCCGCTATAACCCATAGCCAGTGTTTCGAGATCTTTAATGCGCTGAAGGTATTGTTGCATAATTTCCCTTCTTGCGCCCGGTCTTGCACCACTAATAGCATCGCAGCTTTGAACAATAGGTGAGATGATATACTGCATTTCCATTTCATCGTGGTGTGCCCCGATGGCATTTACAACGGCCGCATTTTCACCGTATTTTTCTGCAAGCTTGGCGCCGAGTAAAGCATGGCTTAATTCTGTTTCTTCATCAGGCACTTTCCCAATATCATGCAATAAACCGGCACGCTTTGCCAGTTTGGGGCTTAATCCTAATTCTGCTGCCATGGTTGCGCATAAATTGGCCACTTCCCGGCTGTGCATTAATAAGTTTTGCCCATAGGAAGAACGGAAACGCATTTTTCCCACAATGCGAACCAGCTCTTTATGAAGGCCATGAATACCCAGTTCAATTACTGTCCTTTCGCCTATTTCCATTACCTGCTCTTCCAGTTGTTTGCGTGTTTTTTCAACAACTTCTTCAATGCGGGCGGGGTGAATTCTTCCATCAGCTACCAGTCGCTGAAGACTAAGACGTGCAATTTCGCGGCGCAATGGATCGAATGAAGAAAGTACAATAGCTTCAGGGGTGTCATCAACAATAAGATCAACACCTGTTGCAGCTTCTATAGTACGGATATTTCTGCCTTCACGGCCTATAATCTGGCCTTTGATTTCATCACTTTCCAGGTTGAAGATAGTAACCGTATTTTCAATGGTTTGTTCGGCTGCTGTTCGCTGAATAGATTGAATAATAATTTTTCGTGCTTCTTTATTTGCTTTTTGCCTTGCTTCTTCAATCACCTCCTGCTGAAGTTGAAGCGCCTGCGTTTGAGCCTCCTGTTTAAGGCTTTCAATTAGTTGTGTCTTTGCTTCTTCTGCGGTAAGGCCGGCAATCTTTTCGAGTCTTTTAATATGTTCTTCCTGATGTTTTTCAAGCTGGGTTCTCTTTTGTGCAACAACTTCCAGCTGCCGGTTAAGATTTTCTTTAATTACTTCATTTTCCTTTATTTGTTTGTCAAGTAAGCCTTCCTTTTGATTAATACTGATTTCTTTTTGTTTTATCCGGTTTTCACTATCATTTATTTTACGGTTCCGTTCCAGAACCTCTTTATCGTATTCAGCTTTAAGTTGTACAAATTTCTCTTTTGCTTCGAGTATTTTTTCTTTCTTAATGGTTTCAGCCCTTAGCTGTGCTTCAGAGAGCATTTGCTGAGACTGTAAATCAGCCTCTTCTATTTTTTTGCGGGTATTTTTGGCAAATAAGATTTTTCCCAACCCAATTCCGGCAAGCAAAGCAATTATTCCTGTGATTATGATTGATATATCCATGAAAAATTAAATTGATAAAAAATTATTGTTATAACTGTTAAGCTGCGAAGTTAATTATCAACAGGCAGAATATTTAAAGTGATTTTGAGTCTCATTTTAGGACAAAGTTGTTTCAAATCGGGAATAATTAGAATTGAGTTATTTTATAACTTTTTGATATACAATAAGTTATTTGTTTGCACTAGCGTTGGCACTCAATTTGAAAAAAGACCAATACCCGTTTTTAATTCGTTCTTTAAGAAACCTTTAAAAGACTTACCGTTAAAACTAACAGTAAAGTTTTTAAAAGTTAGGGGCCGTAACCCAAACTGAATGTGTTTAATGTAGTACCTTCTCTGAAAACTGAAGAGAAAATTGAAAAATGTTTGCCTGTAAGGCGCAATGATTTTCGGGGCTTTTTCAGAATACGCTCTGTTCATTTTTGGACGGAGCTTTTTATTTATATAGCTTCTTCAATTAACTGTTGAAGTGCTTTTAATTTTCCTGAAATTTCCCTGGCATTTTCATTAGTAATTGCGCTTGAAGGTTGTTCGGTTGCCAGCCATATTAATACCATGGCGATATAATCCTGCATGTCTTTACCGGCAAAATTAGTTTTAAATTCTACCAATTTATTATTTACGAGTTTTATTGTTTTACGCAGATTTTCTTCATCAGCAGGCTTAATTTTGACACGGTAATTTCTATCGCCCACCAAAATGTTTACAGGTATTAATTCTTCCATTATCTGGCATTAAGTAGTGCAAGACATTTTTCAATGTCTTTTAAATATGCATCAATCTTAAATTGCAAAGCTTCTTTTTGTTCTTCATCGTACAAACCATTAATATTTGCTGTAACAATCTTTTCTTCACTTGCATTAATTAAATGCTCCTTTTCTGAAACGGCTTTTCTCAACGCTTCATTTTCTTTTTTTAGACCCTCGTTTTCTTTTTTTAACCCGTTCAGTTTTTTTAACAGCGTTTGTAAAGCAAAATGTAAATCTTTAACTGTGGCATGCAAATCTTCCATACAATAAAAATTAGGCCAAATTAGTGCCGGATTTCTGCATCAAATTCTTTTACCAGCTTTTCGGTAATTGCCTTCATAGCCAGCTCCACTTCAGCATCGGTAAGCGTTTTTTCTGCATTGATAAATCTAAAGTTAATGGCAAACGATTTCTTATCAGCGCCTAATTTTTCACCTTCATAAATATCAAACAGCTTAAAGCCTTCAAGATATTTCACCTTCATTCTCTCTAAAAACGATGCAATGCCGCCGTAAACAACATTTTTGCCGGTTACAAAAGCGAGGTCTCTTTCCACAACCGGAAACTGTGAAATTTCTTTATATAAAACCTGCTGTTTTATAGTTTCTTCTGCCAGGCCTTCTACATCAAGCTCTGCAAAAACAACGGGCTGTTTAATTCCGAATTTTTGTAAAAGCGCATTGGCTGTCTGTATAATACTGCCTATTTGGGTTTTATTTTTTTGGATGGATTGAACTATGTTGCCTTCGATAGTGGATGGCTCTCCAAAAGATATATTTTTAATATTGATGCTTTCCGCCAGGGATGTTACAATGCCTTTTGCTGTAAAAAAATCTGCTGCTGTATCCTGGTTTTTCCAACCCGGTGTTTGTTGCCGGCCTGTTATCCAAAAACAAATTTTTTCTCTTTCTGTATAGCCCTTTTCGTCGTGCTTATAAACTTTACCAAGTTCAAAAAAACGCAGGTTGCTGTTTTTTCTGTTGATATTATATGCAAGTACTTCCAGCCCGGTTTCAAGCATGGAAGGCCGCATAATATCAAGATCAGCGCTTAAATTATTGAGCAATTTAACAGCAGTATTTAACTGGTCTTCCCTGTAATTTTTGCTGTTGGTGATAGAGTTGGTAATAATTTCGTTAAAACCTAAGCCGGCAAATAATTGCGCCAGTTTCTCTTTGAGATTTTCCTTTAAACTATTTTCATTTATCGATGGCGTTATTGTAATTGTTAATGGAATTTCAATATTGTTTAAGCCATCAATCCTTATAATCTCTTCTACAATGTCAGCGGGTAAACTAATGTCAGCTTTGCTTAACGGAACAGCCAGTTTTATGAAGCTGTCATTTTCTTCAAGTATATCAAATTCAAGCGCGGTCAGAATATTTTTTACTGATTCACGTGCATAGGTTTTGCCACTTAATTTTTTAAGATAATCGTATTTTAAAACAACAATTTTCTTTTCAGCAACTGCGGGATAAACATTAATCAGTTTACCGGATATTTCACCGCCTGCCATCTCTTTTATTAATTCAACAGCGCGTAAAAGAGCGCGTACCGTGCCTGAAATATCTACGCCTTTTTCAAACCGGATGGCGGCTTCTGTTCTAAGACCATGTTTAAGTGAGGTTGCCCGTACAGAGAATGGGCTAAACCATGCGCTTTCCAAAAATATACTTTGCGTTTTATCGGTAACGCCGCTGCCTATGCCACCAAAGACACCCGCAATGCAAACCGGTTCATTATCGTTGCAAATCATTAAATCCCCGCTGCTTAATTTCCGCTCCACTTCATCCAGTGTTTTAAACAGGGTGCCTTCGGGTAGATTTTTTACTACTACTTTTTTACTGCTTAAAGCATCAGCATCAAAAGCATGCAAGGGCTGGCCGGTTTCATGCAAAACAAAGTTTGTAATATCAACTATATTATTAATCGGCCTTTGGCCTATTGCTTTTAAATAATGCTGCAGCCAGGATGGAGATGGTGAGACCTTTACATTTTTTATGGCTATGCCTGAATACCTTTTGCAGGCATCTGTATTTTCAATTACAACAGAAAATTCACTGTCAGTATTGCCCGCTTCTGCAGTATCCTTGAACGGAAGTTTTGGCGTTACTATTGTATGTTGATGATAAGTAAGCCATGCGCAAACATCTTTCGCAACACCAATATGGCTCATAGCATCCATGCGGTTTGGTGTTAAGCCAATTTCATAAATCCAGTCAGTATAAACATCAAATAACTTTTCAGCAGGCGTTCCGTTTGCAGTGTCAGCCGGTAAAATAAGAATGCCGTCGTGACTGCTGCCCAAACCTATTTCGTCTTCAGCGCAAATCATTCCAAAGCTTTCAACGCCTCTTATTTTTGCCACTTTCATCGTTATTGCATCACCATTCGAGGGATAAATCGTGGTGCCAACAGGTGCTACGATAACTTTTTGACCGACTGCCACGTTCGGTGCGCCGCAAACTATTTGCAATGGCTCGCCTTTATTTATATCAACCTTTGTGATTTTAAGTTTATCTGCATTAGGATGTTGTTCGCAACTTAACACCTCGCCCGTAACAAGCCCTTTTAATCCTCCTTTAAAATTTTCGTAAGGTTCAAGCGCTTCCACTTCAAGACCAACAGACGTTAAAATTTCCGATAATTTTTGCGGTTCAATTGTTTCAGGTAAATATTTATTAAGCCAGTTATAAGATATCTTCATAAAAATCAATTAGTGCAAAAATAGACTTTGAAATAAGAGGAGAAAACGAAATTTTAAACTTCAGTAATACTACTTTTTTTAAAAAATAAGCATGTTTTTCAAGAAAAAGTTTTTGCACCCACGACTGTGGATATCAGTATAGAATTTTCTTAAAACTTTTTATTTCTGTTGAAGAACCATACTGTTATAGTGGATAACCTCGTTATTTTGTTGGAAACCTGTGCAAACAAGTTTAATAAGTTTAATTCAGATAAAATTTTTTCGTGCCATGAATTAGCCCTTAATTCGTTGCCCCGTTGCCGATAATATAGCGGTAACATCAGGGCAACAATTGCTTAACATAACGCAGCTACTTAACCGATTAAATTCTTTTCATATAAAATGGATATTGTTAATCAAAATAAAGATAGACGAACCAGGAGAAAACCAGCAATCGATCTTAGCACCACTGTTTATGGAAAATTGCCACCGCAGGCACGGGAGTTGGAAGAAGCGGTGCTTGGTGCGATCATGCTTGAGAAAAGCGCATTTGATACCGTTATCGAAATTTTAAAACCGGAATGTTTTTACACCGATGTGCACCAGCGCATATTTAAAGCTTTTCAAAGCCTTGCCCAACAAAGTATGCCGATAGATATGCTTACCGTTGTTGAACAACTAAAAACTTCGGAAGAGCTTGAAGCGGTAGGCGGTCCTTATTATATTACCAAACTTACTAATGCCGTGGTATCCACGGCTAATATTGAAGCGCATTCAAGAATTATTCTGCAGAAATTTATTCAGCGGGAACTGATTCGTATAAGCGGTGAAATAATCAGCGACGCTTATGAAGACAGTACCGATGTTTTTGATTTGCTGGATGACAGCGAAACAAAAATGTTCAGCATCACCAATAATTATCTTAAAAATAATTATGAAGATATTGGCAATGCCTTAGCCAAAACCATCAACCGCATTGATGAACTGCGCACCAAAACAGAAGATATATCCGGCGTTCCAAGTGGCTTTTCAAGCCTTGACCGTGTAACCTATGGCTGGCAACCAACTGATCTTATCATACTGGCGGCAAGGCCATCTGTAGGTAAAACAGCATTTGCTTTAAACCTTGCCCGCAATGCCGCTTTAAGTCCTGTTAAGCCTACGGCTGTTGGTGTGTTTTCGCTTGAAATGAGTTCTTCACAATTGGTACAGCGTATTTTGTCGGCGGAAAGTGAAATAGCGCTTGAAAAAATTGCACGCGGCAAACTGGAAGACTATGAATACCAGCAATTGCATACCAAGGGTATTAAACGTCTGGAGCAGGCTCCCATTTTTATTGATGATACGGCAGCTTTAAACATTTTTGAATTCAGGGCAAAAGCACGCCGCCTGGTAAATAAGCATAATGTTGGTATTATAATTATCGATTACCTGCAGTTAATGAGCGGCACTGCCGATCGCGGTTCAAACCGTGAACAGGAAATAAGCACTATTTCCCGTAACCTGAAAGCGCTTGCCAAGGAATTGAACATACCAATAATTGCATTAAGCCAGTTAAGCCGTGCCGTAGAAACGCGTAAGGAAAGCAAGATGCCTCAGTTGAGTGATTTGAGAGAATCCGGCGCGATTGAACAGGATGCCGATATGGTTATGTTTATTTATCGTCCGGAATATTATGAGAACTTTTCAAACGAGCATGGCGAAAGTACCCGCGGGGAAACGCATATAAAAATAGCAAAGCACAGGAACGGCTCGCTTGAAACTATAAAACTCCGGGCCCTGCTGCACATACAAAGATTTGAAGAATGGGATGGCGATAGCGGCCCTGCTTTATCTTCCGGCGGCAATTGGAAGCCGCTTGGTCCACAGCCTTCGCAAACAGGCGATGATAATAATGCACGCCTCTTTATACAAAAGGGCAGCCGCATGAACGATGATACTTTTGGTGAGGATGAAGACCCGTTTTAGCAAACAGCTTAATTAAATATATCGCTGCTTAAGTGTTTAAAGGCTTCCATGGCGCCCATGTATTCGCAGGTTCTGGCGCCGGCTTTGTTGGCGTTATAAACTATATTTTTCCAGTTTTCGAAAGATATTTCATCTAAGGCTGTTTGCATTTTACTTAACTGGTATAGCACAGCGCCAACAAATGCATCGCCGGCGCCGGTTGTGTCAACAACCTTCACATGAATGCTGGGCACTGTAACAATTTCATCATTTACAATCAACAGCGTGCCTTCTTTCCCGATAGTTATTGTAAAAACAGCGTTTGTTTTTTCTCTCAGAATTTTTATAGCATCCGTTACAGTTGCTGCACCAGTTATCAATAATGCTTCTTCTTCACTTACTTTAAAAAAATTACAGCTTTCTATAAAGTTCCAGGACTGGTCAATAAATGATTGTACATTATTCTTAAAAAGCAGGTGGCGATAATTAGGATCGAAGCTCACATATAAATTTCGCTGAAGCGCTTTCTGTATCAGGCCCTGGTAGGCGGTTTGTAATGGGCCGGGCAGAAAGCCTGTTGCAGAACCAAAATGAATAATGGAAAATCCATCGAGATCAATAGCCTCCACTTCAGACCTGTTTAACTGGCCATCGGCGCCGCGGTTAAATACGAAATCACGTTCGCCGTTTTCCATTAAAGAAACAAATGCAAATGTGGTGAAGTAATGGTTATCCTGCAGCATCCATTTTGTTGAAACCTTAAAATCCTGCATCACTTCTATCAGGTGTTTGCCAAATGGATCGTTTCCAACTTTAGCGGCTAATTCCACATCACCGCCAAGTGCAGCAATAGCGGCTGCAACATTCGTGGGCGCTCCGCCGGGCTTCTTTAAAAAGTGCTGGCCTTCGGTTAATGGTTTACCTTTATCTGTGCAGATCATATCAATAAGCGCTTCGCCCATGCATAAGATTTTGCCTCCTTCCCACAAACGGGTATTTTGAGCATCATCATATTCCGTCACGTTGTTTTCCATTGTAATTTTTTAGATTAACAGATCAGAAGCTGTTTACAAGTGTAGCACATCATAATCAATTTTGCAACACATAATCTTTTTATTTTGCAGTAATGATCTCTGTTTATAAACAGCGCAAGCTTACATTCATAACTTTTGTTTACTGGTTCCTGCTGTTATTTATTACAGCAGCATGGATCTGGTGGTTTATTTCGCTGGAACAACAAAACGATCAGATGCACTTTTATAAATTGCTGCAACTGAATAAAGA
>JAEWBD010000100.1 GCA_023391315.1 Bacteroidota bacterium
AACTAATGCATGCAACCATACCGCAGGTTGGCATAAGTAATACGGTTACGCAAAATACAGGTGTAAACGACAGGGCATACAGAACAGACAGGGTCTTCCAGCATCTGTCGCCGGAAGAAACCTTAGACAACGCAGATTCTTATGGCATTCTTGCAGAACTGCTTCATGCCAGGGCTAATACGCAAATTGTTACGCCGCAGGCTGATACTACCGCAGGTTGCAGCCAGCCGGATATTTTGCTGGAAGCTTTTGCAAGAGCTGCCCAATGGGCTGCCTTTGCGCAAAATGGTTTGCAAACCGATGTTACATTATTACACGGGGCAGCACTCAACACTTTAAATTCCGCCAACCTCGATTTATTGAACCGTTCATTTCCTTCGGTAACCACAACAGCAGAACTGGTTGCTTTGAATAATGCTTTTCAGTCATTACAAAATAATGGGTTTAACAATACCTGGGATTTGTCCTGTGCCGGTTCCGGCGACCGTAATTGCTCTGGCGCTGTTGCTTATGCCAGTGAAGGTAAAGTATCAGCCTCGTCAGTCACTTTAAGGCAATTGCGCACAGCGCATACGCTTACTGTTTGCACCGATTGGTTTACCCTCTCCGCTGATGACCGTATTAAAACAGTATTTGCAGCTTTTATGCTTGGAAGGCCGTCGTGGATTGTAAGAGGTTTCAATCTTGCAGATGCGTTGCAATATGCTGAAGGCGCACGTCACATGACCAAAGAATTAATTCCGCAACCAACCACAACGAGCGCACAGGAACATATAGACAGCGACATGAGGTTCAGGCAATCGCATCCAACAACTCCATAATTCTGTTTACATTTATGGCGCATGAACCTTCCATATTTTTACGAAGAAAACATTCAGCAGCCTGTACATGTTTTAAGCGAAGAAACAAGCAAACACTGCGTGCAGGTGCTGCGCATGAAAGCAGGCAAACAACTACAACTCACCGATGGAAAAGGGAGTTTGTTTACAGCAACAATTATTAATGCTGATAAGAAACATTGTGGCGTAAGAATTGAATCAACTGCAAACTATCAACCACAAACTACAAACATTTCTGTTGCCATATCCTTACTAAAAAATCCAGCGCGCTTTGAATGGTTTTTAGAGAAAGCAACCGAAATAGGCGTTAGTGAAATCACACCGCTTATCTGCGACCATACGGAAAAAGAACATTTTCGTTACGACAGGATGCATAATATTCTTATTTCAGCTATGCTGCAAAGCCAGCAAACATGGCTGCTGCATTTACATCAGCCCAAAAAATTCAATGTATTTATTAATGAAGATTTTGATGGCATAAAGCTGATTGCACACTGCGTTGAAGAAGAAAAAAAATCAATTAGCCAAATAACAGCCCCATCTAAAAACAAATTAATCCTTATTGGCCCCGAAGGTGATTTTTCAGCCACTGAAATCAACTATGCACTCGAAAAAAATTTTGTTCCTGTAACGCTTGGCAATACAAGATTGCGTGCAGAAACTGCCGGTATTGTTGCCGCTGCATTGCTGGTTAATATGGGTTGATCTTATACTTCATTCATCAAATAATGGCTATGCCTATTTTGTAAATACTTATTTTACGCGCTTAAAATTTTTTCTATGGCGAATAAACTGCTTTATGCAGCTTCTTTCTTAATAATTTTTTCCGCCTGCAACAGCAACAAAGAATATATCGCAGGCAAGTTTATCGAAACAGGTTATATGGATTCAGCCGTAAAACCCGGCGATAATTTTTTCCGTTTTATAAATGGCAAATGGCTTGATACCGTTCATATTCCTGAAACGGAATCCGGCATCGGCGCTTTTGATGACCTTTATTACGGAACACGCGACAAGCTGCACGACTTGCTGGATTCTGTATCAAAAACTGAACAAAAAGCAGGCAGCACAGAGCAAAAGGTTGCTGATTTTTATGCCTCAGGAATGGATTCTGCCGTTATTGAGCAACGTGGTTATGATCCCGTAAAACCTTACCTGCAGCAGATTGATTCTATTAAAGATGCAGCCGGTATAATGGCTTTTGCCAACAAACTGGAAATGGAAAACAGCAACCCGCTATATGGACAGGGTGTTAGTCCCGATGAAAAAAATAGTGCCGTAAATATTGCCGTTTATACGCAGGCCGGCATTGGTTTGCCAGACCGCGATTATTATTTTAAAACGGATTCATCCAATGCCAAAGTGGTGGCTGCCTATAAAAATTACATGAAGCAGTTATTCATGCTCACGGGCAGCGATTCTGCAAAAGCAGCCATAGAAGTGGCGCAGGTATATGAACTGGAAAAACAATTGGCCTCAAGTCATAAAACCAATGTGCAGTTAAGAGACCCACAAAGTAATTATCATAAAATGGCGGTGGCTGATTTAGATAGGCAAATGCCTGTGTTTGCATGGAAAAATACATTAACCACCATTGGCGTGCATGCAGATTCCGTAAATGTTAGCCAGCCTGAATATTATAGTAAATTAAACCAGTTATTACAGTCAATACCGCTTGATGCATGGAAGTCTTATTTTAAGTTCCATGTTTTAAATGATGCAGCCAGTGCGCTCAGCAGCGATTTTGTAAATGCAAAGTTTGAATACGCCGGTAAAGCCTTAAGCGGCCAGCAAAAATTAAGGCCACGCTGGCAGCGCATGGTAGTAAATACAGATAATACGCTTGGTGATGCTTTGGGCCAGCTTTATGTAAAAAAATATTTTACAGAAGATGCCAAACAAAGAATGCTTGATATGGTAAACAATCTTCAAAAAGCATTTGCCAAAAGAATTGATAACCTCGACTGGATGAGCGACAGCACCAAGGCTGTTGCAAAAGATAAGCTGAATGCATTTTTAAAGAAAATAGGTTATACCAATAAATGGAGGGATTACAGCAAGGTGGCCATAACCCGCAACAAATATTTTGAAAATCTTTTGTCATGTGCCAAGAATGAATATCAATATCAAATAGATAAAATTGGCAAACCGGTTGATAAAACAGAATGGGAAATGTCGCCGCCAACCATTAACGCTTATTATAACCCAACATTTAATGAGATTGTTTTCCCGGCAGGCATATTACAATTCCCGTTCTTTGATCCGGATGCTGATGATGCCATTAACTATGGCGGCATTGGAATGGTGATAGGCCATGAAATGACGCATGGTTTTGATGATCAGGGCGCACAATATGATAAAGACGGCAATCTTAAGAATTGGTGGAGCAAAGAGGACAGTGTAAAATTTGTAGGAAAATCAACACAGGTTATTGATTTATATAACAGCTATGTAATAATCGACAGCATACATGTAAACGGCGCATTAACCACGGGCGAAAACATGGCAGATATTGGCGGCGTTGCTATTGCTTACGATGCCTTTAAAATGACAAAACAAGGCCAGGATACAACCCGGATTGATGGTTTTACGCCAGATCAAAGATTCTTTATTTCTTTAGGGCAAATATGGCGCGAAAAATTAAAGCCTGAAACCATGCGCTTTTATGCAAATGTTGACCCCCACTCTCCGGCCATATTCAGGGTAAACGGGCCGCTGGCTAACTTTGATCCTTTTTATAAAGCATTTAATGTGCAGCCCGGCGATAAAATGTTTATACCGGAAGATAAGCGGATTAGGATCTGGTAAAAATAGAATCGGGAATGAGTAATTGGGATTGGGTTGTTCTTTAAAATTGAGTGCTGGCTATTGATTATTTGAAACACCCAATGGAAGGTGCATTTAGCTGATAAAATAATTAAGCATTGGTCATTTATTCAAAAAATATTTTGGCGTATTTGTTTAACACATTACTTTCGCGCAGCAAAATGAAATGCTATAGCCTTTAAGAATATTTATTATAGCATTCCATCTGCAATTGAAAATACATAATGATTCAGATGAAAATGATTAAGAAACATACAAAGTGCATAAAGACATTCTATAACAAGGAAGGTGCATGATGTTGTATGCTTAATGAAGATAAAACAGAAAGCCTTCCAAAAACGGAAGGCTTTTTTGTTAATGATGCTTTGATAAACAGAATTCATGCTGTACAAGGGAGTGACACAACGAAGTTCAATACCTGCAATGCAGCGCACCAAATAAAACATAAAAACAAAACCATCACAAAATGAAAGTTGCAGTAGTTGGCGCAACCGGCCTGGTTGGCTCAAAAATGTTACAGGTGTTAGCAGAAAGAAAATTTCCTGTAACAGAATTATTTCCCGTAGCAAGTGAACGTTCCATTGGTAAGGAAGTTGAATTTAAAGGAAAGAAATACAAGGTTATTTCTTATGAAGATGCTATTGCTGCCAAACCAAACGTAGCTATATTTTCTGCGGGTGGCAGTACCTCACTTGAACTGGCGCCTAAGTTTGCGGCAGCCGGTATTACGGTGATTGATAACTCCAGTGCATGGCGCATGGACCCAACAAAAAAATTAGTTGTACCTGAACTGAACGCAGATGCATTAACTGCTGATGATAAGATTATTGCTAACCCTAACTGCTCTACCATTCAAATGGTGGTGGCATTAAACCCGCTGCATAAAAGGTATGGTATCCGGAGGATTGTTGTAAGCACTTATCAGAGTGTTACAGGCACCGGCAAAAAGGCGGTTGACCAATTGTATAATGAACGTAAAAATGTAACGGACGGGCCAATGGCATATAAATATCC
>JAEWBD010000105.1 GCA_023391315.1 Bacteroidota bacterium
CGTTTATACAACATTCGGATATACCTGTTTCGCTGGGTTGCGAGCTGACTGAACATGGATATATAAAAACGAACATGTTTCAAAAAACAACCGTCGATGGCGTTTTTGCCTGCGGCGACAATGCTGGTATGATGCGGTCTGTAGCCAATGCCGTAGCAGCGGGCAATATTGCAGGAGCAATGGTAAACAATAAGTTGACAGAAGAAGTGTTTTAAAGAATTGGATTTCTGTTAACCTGGTGTATTCATTAGGAAGGGCTAATAGCGTTTTCTGTTTTATGCACCGTTATTAACCTTACCTGTTGCGTGCTTGTTTTCACTATGCCCCAAATTTTTGCCCGGAGCAGCAATATCCCTTACTAATTGTTTCAGTTCTTTTATTTCGGGGAAACGGCCTGCTTCCTTACGGTCGAATATTTTATTGCCATCAATATAAATAATATACCGGCCTTTTATTGCTGCGGGTTGTAGTAATACGCCCTTTAATTCATTGGTAAAAGTAGTGAGCAGTTCCTGCGCCATGTAGGCAGCACGCAGCAGCCAGCCGCACTTTGGGCAATATTCTATGGTTACAGTTGGTTTCATTATTTTGATTTATTATAAGCATACAAGCAACACCAATGCAAAGAGAAGATGAGTTTAAACGCAAAATTTTGAATTATCCATCTATGGCATTCCTTCAAAGAATTTCTTTGCCTCAAGCCAGTTATCCATTCTTTCATACTCCTTATAATGTATATTATGCGGCGCTGTGAATACAATAGGCCTGCCGGGAAAAACGGAGAGATTGAAATCGTGGTCATCAATTAATACATCGCCTTTTACCAAATGTTTGTTGCCACAAAATATTCTTTGCTTCCAATGGATGAATGGAAAATGTTTATCGAGCCATTCATATTTATCCGTAAAAGAATATTTGAATTCCATTGCAGCCGATACAATATATATTTCATGCATTCTGCTTAAAACCTCTACGGTTTCTTTTGCATCCTGTATAACGGGCAGGTCTTTGAAAAATCCCTTTTGATGCGGGTAGCTTCTCACGAGTTGCTTATGTTCATCGGGTACTATCTGGTAAAAATGTTTACCGGGAATATCTGCTTTGGTATAGCGGATACCAAAATCTCTTTCATACCATTCAAAAAACCGCTCTACGGCATCGGCTAACACATCATCCATATCTATTAAAATGCGCATACAAATTATTTTCCTTCAAAGAAAATAAAACACCATTACTTCGCAAACAAAAATTGTTTTTGCAATAACCAATAAACACTTTTCTTAATAACCGGCAGTAGTTTCAACAAGCCAGTTTTCCGTTTATATAAATTTTAGGAGTTGGCACAATTGCTTTCTTTTATTTTTGTTTTAATGAAGCAGTCTGAAAATCTTAATTATAAATATCATCTGCTTTAAACATGAGAAAAAAATGATGAAATATTTTATAAGTTTTCTTCTTCTCTTTTCGCTTGAAAAAATAAATGCACAGGATACTGCAACCTGGGATCTTCGCAAATGCGTGGATTATGCTATAGCGAATAATGTAAGCGTACTGCAGGCCGACGTTCAGGCCAGGCTTGCCGCACTGGATAAGAAACTGGCCAACTGGCAATCCATTCCAACCCTTGGATTTAATACACAGGCTGGTTACCAGTTTGGCCGCAGCATCGATCCTACATCGAACCAATACACCAATAATAAGATATTTTTTCAGAGCTATGGTTTGCAGGCAGGTGTTACATTGTTTAATTTTTTCAGCATAAGAAATAATCAACTCTCCTCGGCTAAAAATGAAGAAGCCGCAAAAATTGGAATAGAGAAGGCCAGGAATGATATTGCTTTGAATGTAGCAGCATCTTATCTGCAAACACTGCTCGCGGTAGAGCAAACGAATATTGCAAAAGTGCAGATTGATCAAACCCGTGCCCAACTTGATAATACAAGGAAATTGGTTGATGCGGGCAGCATGCCTGAATTGAATGCGGCACAACTTGAATCGCAACTGGCAACAGACAGCTCCAATTATATTACTGCACTGGGCACAGCAGATCAAAACCGCATTCAACTGATAGCAATGCTTAATTTGGATGAGTCCACGCCATTCAGGGTAGCCACGCCGGATGTTGATAAAATCCCTATTCCGGCATTGGCTGAACTTGATCCTGCTTATGTTTACCAGTTGGCTTTGGGTAGCCAGCCTTTGCAACAATCAGACAGTGTGCGTATTCTTTCAGGAGAATATGCTGTAAGAAGCGCAAGAGGTGCTATGTATCCTACACTAAGTTTATATGGGCAATTAGGCAGCAATTATGGCAATAATTATTATGAACAAACCGGTTCATTCCCTTATACTGATACAACCCATACCAATGACCCCAGATATTATGTTGTTAACCACCATGAATTACCCTTATATAGTAAAGTGCGTTATTTTAAACAAATCGGTAATATCAATTTTAGCCAGGGTATAGGCCTGCAATTAAACATACCCATCTTAAACGGAAGGCAGTTAAAAACCAATTACGACCGCGCCAAACTTAATCTTGAAAACTACAGGCTGCAAAAGCGCACGGATGATTTAACATTGCAGCAAAATGTGTATACTGCATACAGCAATTCGGTGGCGGCTTTGGCAAAATATAGTGCCACAACAAAAGCCGTGCAAACACAGCAGTATGCGTACGACCTTGCTACAAAAAGATATGAGATAGGCATTCTTTCAACAATAGATTACATTACCATTCAAACTAATTTATTTACAGCCAAAATTAACCAGGCGTCTGCCAAGTACGATTACATCTTTAAAATGAAGGTGCTCGAATTTTATAAAGGCCAGGGCGTACAGTTTTAAGATGAATGCATAAACTTTTACATTATGAGTAAAAAATTAAAATGGATAATCGGGATACTGTTAATACTAATTGTACTGCTTGTTATTTTAAGTAAAGCAGGTGTTTTGGGTAAAGATGAAGGTATTGAAGTTACCGCTGAAAAAGCTGCCACACGTACCATTACCGAAACAGTAACTGCCACAGGAAAGGTGTTCCCTGAAATTGAAGTAAAAGTGAGCCCTGATATATCAGGTGAAATTGTGGAGCTGAATGTGCAGGAAGGTGATACAGTGCGCCGCGGCCAGGTGGTTGCCAAAATTTATGCTGATATATATTCTTCACAAAGAGACCAGGCTGCTGCCGTAGTAGCTCAATCGCAGGCGCAGGTAGCCAATTCGCAGGCGCAACTGGGTGCATTGAAGGCCACATTGGACCAGGCAGAAGCTGCCTACAAACGCCAGAAAACGTTGCTTGACCAAAAGGTGATCTCTCAATCTGAATTTGAAACTGCCCAGCAGGCTTATGAATCAGCGAAAGCTAATTTTATTGCGGCACAAAGCGGTATCAATGCTAATAAAGC
>JAEWBD010000109.1 GCA_023391315.1 Bacteroidota bacterium
GGCATACCCTCTTCTTTCAGATTCAATTTCATACGTGCCTTCTTTAAAATTATCACCGGCAACGGGCCAGCCGTTTTTCCATAGCAGGGGACGGATACCCAATACGCTATAACCGCTTTGGTCCAAATCTGCTTCGTAATGGCACGACATTTTTTCAATCCCGTCGCTAAGTACCATACGGCCAAAATGCCCAGGCCCGATAAGCCTTTCACTGGCTGCCAGCACCATTTTACCGCCGCCTTTCAGCATATCCCTTCCTATATTGTCAAGATAAGGGCCGGTTACTTTTTTGGAACGGCCAACCACTATATTATAGGTGGAGTTAGCGCCATCGCAGCAGGTGCCATGTGTGCCCAGCAGGTAGTACCAGCCATCGCGGTATATTAAATCGGTGGCTTCACAGTCAATGGCTATATTAATGGCTTTGTTGCCGGGGATGCGCCCGCCTGTTTTTGGGTCAAGCTCTACCAGGCGGATGAAACCAAAATAAGTACCATACGATAACCAGAGGCGTCCGGTTGTGGGATCGAGCAGGAGGCCCGGGTCAATGGCGTCATTATCTTCCATGCCATCGGATGAGGCTACCACTACCGCTTCTGAATATTTAAAATCGGGCGAGTTGGGGTCGAGGGTTTTATTCCACATGGTCAGTATATTTCCGTTATGCCCACCGCCCAGGCCGCCGCCTGTGGCGCCATAGGCTATAAGATAGCGGTCGCCGATCTTCACCACATCGGGTGCAGCACCGCGGCCCGGTCTTACCCCACCGCTGTTCCACGTCCAGCCGTCTTTAGATATTAACCCGCCGCCGCCTGTGCCAAAGGTGTAATATTTTCCTTCGCATTCCATAATGGTGGAAGGGTCGTGTATAAAAGGTTCGCCTGTTTGCGCCATGGCTGTGGCGGCGAACAGTGCAGATAACAGTAAGGTTGCGGCGGTTATTCCAATTCTATATTTCATCAGTAAATAATTTGTTTTGATCGACTTAAAACTGTGTTTATAACAGGTGTTTGCAGGTGTTTGATAACAGCCTGCTCATTTCAAAATAACCCGGTGTATGATTATGGATTATTTTATGGCCGGATGTTTAATGGTTTTGCCCGGCAGTTATTGTGATATTTTTTAACGGCTCGCCTTTTTCATCAAGGAAACGCACACAGAAATCGCTCATGCCGGGGCCATTGATGACTGCGCCGCGGATGATATTCTTTCCTTTATTAAGCGTAATACGGGTAGAAACAGCGTCATCCATCACCATGCGCCTGTCGCCGGAAAGTATCACGGCTTCTTTCCCGTTAAGCCACCACATAGATGCGGAGTTTGAACCTACGGCCATTCTTACATTTTTCATTTCCTGCGGGCAGTTCACCACGGTTACCGCCCAGAAGAGAACACCGTAAACAGGTTTGTTTAACCCGTACGCAAAGCGGAACAGTTTTACATTAAAATTTTTGCTGTCCAGTGCATGCCAGGTGAGTTCCTGTGTGCCAACATTTACCTTGTCGCCATCTTTGGGAAGTAGGGTAAACTGGTTTGGAAAATACAGGGTGTCAAATGCTTTCCTGATGTAGCTGTCTGTAAAAACAGTGTTGGTGCGGTTGGGTTTACTGATGGGTTCCAGGAGCAGCCAACGCTGGATAAAACCGTCTGCATCGGGCATTTTGCTTTTTGTTGTGGCCGGGGTAAAATAGGCGGCCAGGCTGCGCGTGGTATCGGTGGTTTTTGCAGTAAGCGCCGTTTTATTTTCCGGTGCCGGGGAAAATGCCTGTAATCCTAATCCTGCTAAACTTATAAGCCCAAACGATAGCAGCCATGTTTTGCGTTTAATGTTCATAGTGTGATCCTTACTATTTAATGATTGTTTTGTAGCCATTATATATGACATGAATGTTAGCTGGGCATGAAGATAGCAGAATATTATTTTGGTTGCATAGCAGCCTGTATGCATCGCGACCAGCAGCAAAAAAAATGCGACAAATCGCGGTTTCTTAGTAGCTGCGCATGCGGTTTTGTGGATTTGTGCAGCGACAACCTTCCGCCTTTCTCCTTAAACCCGCTGCCCCTTCTTGTTTTCAACACCCGCATGCCATTTATACAGCACCTTATATTTAAGCAGATAATTCTCCCGTAAAGCGTTTACTTTTGCACCTCTTTTTTAAGGTGTACAAATGAAAATGTATAATTTTAATTCAGGCCCGGCCATATTACCGGCTGAAGTATTGCAGCAGGCCGCCGAAGCGGTTATTGACTTTAATCATATTGGTTTATCTATTTTGGAGATAGGCCATCGTACGGAATGGTTTGTGAATGTGCTGGAAGAAGCACGTTCGCTGGTGAAGGAACTGATGCACCTGGATGATTCATACGAAGTACTGTATCTGCAGGGCGGCGCTACCATGCAGTTTATGCAGGTGCCCATGAATTTGCTGGATGAAAAAGCCACGGCTGCTTACTGCGATAATGGCATCTGGGGCGCTAAAGCCATTAAGGAAGCAAAACTTTTTGGCAATGTGCATATTGCCTGTTCGTCAAAAGACCTGGGGCATACGTATATCCCGCGGGAATTGTCTGTACCGCAGGATTCTGCTTACCTGCATTATACTACCAACAACACGGTGGAAGGCACACAGTGGAATTTTATTCCTGAAGCCAATGTGCCGCTGATAGCAGACATGAGCAGTGATATCTTCAGCCGTGAAATGCCTTTTTCAAAATATTCGCTCATCTATGCCGGGGCGCAAAAAAATGCGGGCGCTGCAGGCGCAACCATTGTTGTGGTGAAGAAAGATATTTTAGGAAAGGTAAGCAGGGCAATACCTTCCATTTTAAATTACAGCAACCATATTGAAGCAAAATCCCTGATGAATACACCATCGGTTTTTGCCGTGTATGTGAGCCTGCTTACACTGCGCTGGATAAAAAAAGAAGGCGGGCTGGCGGAAATGGAGCGGAGGGCGCAGGAGCGTGCCGATCTTTTTTATAACACATTGGATTCATTAGATGCTTTTACAGGCAAGGTAGATAAACGTGACCGGAGCTTAATGAATGCAACCTTCGCCACGCAAAATCCTGAGCATGAAAAACTGTTTCTGGATATATGCTAAAACAATGGCATGGTGGGCGTGATGGGTTACAGAACCGTGGGCGGGCTGCGTGTATCCATGTATAACTCTTTACCGTTAAGCAGCGTACAGGTTTTATGCGACCTGATGAAAGATTTTAATGAAAAGCATGGATAATGCGTTTTTGATTTCAGCTAACCATTGATAAACATTTATAAAATAAAATTGAGGCGATAGTAAAAGTAATGGCAATTATTAAACCGTTTAAAGCATTAAGACCACAGGCACAATTTGCAAAACAGGTGGCGAGCAAACCTTATGATGTATTAACCAGCGCCGAAGCAAAGGTGGAAGCACAGGGTAATCCCAATTCGTTCCTGCATATCACAAAAAGTGAAATAGACCTTCCGGAAAGTGTTGACATACACAGTGAACCTGTTTACGAAAAAGCAAAAGAAAACCTGGAAGCATTTCGCAAACGCGATGTGTTGTTTTCAGAGAACAAGGAATGTTTTTATATCTATCGCCTCGTCATGAATGGCAGGAGCCAGGTGGGGCTTGTTGCACTAAGCAGCATTGATGATTATGAAAATAACATCATTAAAAAACATGAATTAACACGGCCCGATAAAGAAAACGACCGCATTAATCATATAAAAAAAACAGGCGCACAAACGGGTAATGTATTTCTTGCTTATCCCGCCAATGCTGCATTGGATACTTTAATTGAAAACCTCATAAGCAAGAAAAGTTCAGTGTATGATTTTGTAACGGAAGATGGTATCGCACATACTTTATGGATTGTGAGCGAGGACAAAGCAATTAAAGATATACAGGAAGCTTTTGAGAAAGATATTCCTTTTACTTACATTGCTGATGGCCATCACCGCGCCGCTTCAGCCGCCAAAGTGCGTAAAAGCTTAGGTGATAAAAGAACGCCGGCCTCTGATTATTTTCTTACCACCTTATTTCCTTCCAGCCAGTTGGAAATAATGGATTATAACCGCGTGGTTAAAACACTGAATGGTTTAAGTAAAGAAGCATTTCTGCAAAAGCTGGAAACCGATTTTGTGGTGGAAGAAGCCAACTCCGCTTATAAGCCGCAGCAGCCACATACATTTGGTTTGTATATTGCCAACAAATGGTATAAGCTTACCTCAAAGGAAGGCAGTTATTCCGAAGACCCGATTGGCGTGCTGGATGTAACCATTCTTCAAAACAATGTGTTGTCGAAATACCTTGGCATAGAAGACCAGCGCACCGATGAAAATATTGATTTCATTGGCGGTATACGCGGCCTGAACGAATTGGAAAAAAGGGTAAACAACGGGGAATGTGTAATGGCGTTCAGCATTTATCCTGTAACCATACAGCAATTGTTTGATATTGCCGACAGCGGCAGCATTATGCCGCCAAAAAGCACCTGGTTTGAACCAAAGTTGAGGGACGGGCTTGTTACCCATCTTATATATGAATAAATTTAACGGGTGATTGATGCTAATGGGCATGATATTTTATGAAGAAAGCGTTTTGATTTCTTTATGATTAAAAGCCGGTATATGAAAAGAGTTTTTTTATTGATTGTTTTGCTATACACTTCGCAATTATTATATGCGCAGCAAACAGTTGAATCCATCCGTAAACAAGCTACAGCGGCCGCACAACAACAGGATTTTTCCGGCGCTATACAAATACTCGAAAAGGGCCTTGAGCAATACCCTGATAATATTGAGCTGCTGAAAGATGAAGCTTATATCGCTTTTATCAGCAGGGATTATCAGCGTTCTATAAAAATAGGCAAATCGCTTACAGGCAGGGATGATGCCGATGTGCAAAGCTACCAGATACTTGGCCTTGCGTACAAAGCCATAGCAGCTTATAAGGATGCCGATAAAATGTATAAAGCTGCATTGAAAAAATTCCCAAAAAGTGGTGTTTTATACAGTGAATATGGCGATATGTACACCCAGTATAATAATAAACACGAAGCTATAAACCAGTGGGAGAAGGGCATTGCTGCCG
>JAEWBD010000325.1 GCA_023391315.1 Bacteroidota bacterium
CACGGGCATTGCTATCCATTGTAACACACCAAAATGATGCTGCAAATACCAGTCGCTTGTAAATACAATCAGTAATGCAAATACAAAATTTATGGCAATGGTTGTGAACGTAAAAAAGAAATTAATGCCTGCATGTTTCCATTTATTGTATTGAAAAGTAAACAACGGAACGGCGCTTTCTACCAGCCAGAAAACCGTAATGCCGCCCGCAATAATCAAAGCACGGTGAAGCGAAGGAATATGCTGGAAATATTCAACAATGGCATTCATATAACAACCGCTTTTTTAGCATAACTAATGTAACACTTTTTACCCGCCCGGCTTTTAAAGCTTTATTAAAATAAAAAACAGGTTGTTTGTGCAACAACCTGTTTCCTGTTATTTAAGAGAGATAAAATTAATTCCAGGTCTTCTCCCCGTTTTTCATTTTGTTCAGCGTTTGTTCGTAAGTGGATTTATCAGCGCTTGTTTCCAAATTCATGGCTTTTGTTTCCCATTCAATCGCTTCATCTTTTTTGCCCATTTTATATAAGATGTTTGCATACGTATCCATGAACATAGGTTCTTCATTATTATCAATAGATCTTTTGCTCCAGGCAAGCGCCTGTTCCACACAAGCCATATCGCTGCAATTTAAAAATACGTTCCAGGCAAAATCATTTAACTGCTCAGGCGAAGCATTGCTGCCATAATCTTTCATATAGCTAACAACGGCAGGGCCGAACTTGTCCCAATCTTTTTTATTTTCATAAAACACCACCTGCGCATGGCTTATCACTTCTTTTACCTGGGCAGGATATTTTTCAGCTACATCATTTTGCAGTTTAGCCCAATCAGGTTCGGTTAAATCTTTAGGATTGGAAATATTTCGCGGAAAGATTACAGGATAGATATTTTCGCGTGCAATAATATTTTGTACAATACCATTGCTAACTTTTTTTCCCATGGCCGCGTCAACTTTGTCGCCATTATGCAACAGCATGTCAAACCCTTTGTCTTTGCTTGTTTCTGTAAAGCTGATGACAAAATCAAGATTATCTTTTGTATATAAATTCTGCTGTGTTGCCAGGTAGGCATTGGCCAGTTCAGAAGCCTGCTTCATATCATAAGCATCCTGTGACATGAGCGCAAGCCTGCGGATGAATTGCGGATCTTTCTCACCTGCATTATACTTATCAAGCAAAGTATAATATTGCTTGTCAGGATCGAGCGCCGTATTCAGCCTGGCAACAAACTCTTCACCCGTTTTTGAAGAGCCCACAAACCGGTGCACGATCTTTCCATTCTCATCAAAAATCAAATAGGTTGGATAAGCTCTTACGTTATACTGCTTAGCAAGATCGTGTCCTGTTTGGTACCAGCTTTTTACTTCAGCATTATCATTATCTGTAGTATCCAGTTGCACTTTTACGTTGATGAATTTTTCATTCATAACATCTGCAACTACTTTTTGCGGGAAAATAGTACTGGTCATGTATTTGCACGGGCCGCACCAGGTGGTATAGCAATCCATAAAAATATATTTATGGGCAGCTTTGGCTTTTGCCTGCACCTGTTGCCAGCTTTGATTATGTTCAAAATTTACGCCTTCCTGTGCGCTGCAAAAAAGCGGCGCCAGTAATACAATCAGTAATAATTTTTTCATGATGTGGGTTTAAAATGTAATTAAATATTGTATTTCTTATTCCATATTCATAGCAATCAATTCTGCTATATCCAGCACTTTTACGCTGTCTTCTTTTTCTTTATTTTTTACGGCATCTGTAAGCATAGTGTTGCAAAACGGGCAGGCTGATGCTATAATTTCAGCACCGGTATTCATAGCTTCTTCACTGCGCTCAAAATTAACGCGTGTTGTGCCTTTCTCTTCTTCTTTAAACATTTGTGCACCGCCTGCTCCGCAACATAAGCCTTTGCTGCGGCAACGTTTCATTTCAACCAATTCGGCGTCTAATAATTCCAGTACTTTTCGCGGCGCTTCATAAATATTATTAGCGCGGCCGAGATAACAACTGTCGTGGTAAGTAATTCGCTTTCCTTTAAAACCCCCTGCTTCTTTCAGCTTCAGCTTTCCTTCATCTATTAATTGTTGAAGAAACACTGTATGATGAATAACCTCGTAACTGCCACCCAGTGCGGGATATTCATTTTTTAAAATATTGAAACAATGCGGGCATGCCGTTACAATTTTCTTTATGCCGTATCCATTCAATATTTGAATGTTGTTATAAGCCATCATCTGAAATAAAAATTCGTTGCCGGCCCTTCGGGCAGGATCGCCGTTGCAGGCTTCTTCTTTTCCGAGAATGGCATATTTAATTTCAAGCTTGTTTAAGATAGCTGCAAAGGCGCGGGTAATTTTTTGGGCACGCTGATCGAAACTGCCTGCACAACCTACCCAAAACAAAATATCGGGGGTATCGCCGTTTGCCAGCATTTCTGCCATTTGCGGAATGTGCATATAATTCAATTTCGAATTCAAATGTAAGGCAAAGCGTTTTGTATTTAACAAACAAACCGTTGTAACATAGTCCATCACCCCTAAATTTGCGCCACTAAAAATGTATGGTTGAAAAGAATCTTTAACTGGGAGCAATTGCCTTTCAGCGTTATTTATGCGCCTTTCTTTTTTCTTTGGCTATACTATTGGATAAAGGGCAGGCATTTCTGGTTCTTTTCAAACGTGAACCCAACCTTATATTTCGGCGGGTTTGAAGGTGAAACAAAACGGGAAATGTTTGAACAGTTACCCAACACATTATACCCAATTACTATTTATGTTGATCCATCTGAAAATATTGCATACACCATAAAACGAATGCAGGCTTCGGGTTTACAGTTCCCGGTTGCCGTAAAACCAGATGTTGGCACAAAAGGCTTGCTCTTCAGGAAAATTGAAAATGCACAACAGCTTGCAGCTTACCATGCGTTATTGCCATTTACTTATCTTATCCAGGAAATGATAACCTGGCCGCTTGAGCTGAGCATTTTTTATGTGCGTTATCCCGGTTCAGATAAAGGAACAATAACTGGGCTGATTGAAAAAGAATATTTGCATGTAAAAGGCGATGGTGCATCAACATTAAAGCGGTTAATAGAACAGCATCCCAAAGCTTTCATGATTGCAGATGAGCAAAAGGAATTGCATAAAGAAAACCTGGATAATATTATTGCCAGGAATGAAGTTTACAGGCTGAATGAATTAGGCAACCATAACCGCGGCGCAAGGTTTATTAACCTGAGTAATAAAATTGATGAACAGCTTTCTGCCGTAATGGATAAAATTAATTTATTCAGCAAACAATTTTATTACGGCCGTTACGATATTAAAACAACTTCGCTTGAAGACCTTAAGCATTGCAGGAATATTTCCATACTTGAATTTAACGGCGTTGGCTCAGAACCCAATCATATTTATGATAATGGGCTAAGCTATATGGATGCCATAAAAATTATTGCAAAGCATTGGCGTTATATGTATGAAATAGGTAAAATAAACTATAAGCAGGGAGCGGCTTATATTCCCTTTTTTAAGGGGATAAAAATGTTCAGGGCCTCTAAAAAAAATACTAAGTTCATGGAGCGGTTAAACCTGCAATGTAAACTTTAAAACTGCTTTATGAACGAATTGTTACCCATACTGTTTGCAGGATTTGGCGTAAGTTTTTTGGGACAGTTACCCCTTGGAAATTTAAACGTTGCCGCCACGCAAATAGGTGTTGAGGAAAGCATAAAAAAAGCATGGATATTCAGTATAGGCGTAGCACTGGTTGAAGTAATTTATTTACGCATAGCATTAAACAGCAGCGGCTGGATATTGCGTAATAAAACCATGTTTGTTTATTTAAGCTGGGCAACAGTTATTTTGTTTTTTGTGCTGGGTCTTTTAAGCATCCGCAAAGCGCTAAAACAAAACGAGCCTGAAAAAAAAGGACTGCTTATCGATAATAAAGTGCACCGCTTTTTACTTGGCATGATGTTAAGCGCCATTAATCCCATGCAAATACCGTTTTGGTTTTTCTGGGGAACTTATTTTATAAGTAACGGCACAGTAAAGCCGGGCATGTTAAACTTTAACCTGTTTACAATTGGTGCCTGCGCAGGCACTATCACAGGCCAGGCTATTTACATTCACGGCGGCAAATGGCTTATTAAAAAATTAAAGGCGAGCCATAAAATCCTTAATGTAATTATGGGCGCTGTATTTATAATTTCAGCAGCCATTCAGTTGTACAAAATTTTCTTTGGCAGCTTGTTTAAAGAATAAGTTTCTTCCTTAAGCCCATTGCTTTTATACCTGGAAAGCTATTCGCCTGCTGCTGCTTTTTCTAATGTTGGCAAGTCGAGCTTTACCATTTTCATCATAGCCTGCATAGCGCGGTTGGCTTTGTCTTTATCGGGATCAACCAACAATTCCAGCATGCGTTCCGGCACCACCTGCCATGACAGTCCAAACTTATCCTTTAGCCAGCCGCATTGAGATTCCTTGCCACCATCTTTTAACAGGCTGTTCCAGTAATAATCTACTTCTTCCTGGCTGGCACAATGCACCACAAATGAAACCGCCTCATTAAATTTAAAATGCGGGCCGCCATTTAGTGCTGTAAAATGTTGCCCGTTCAAAGTAAAGCCAATTGTTAATACTGTGCCTTTTGGTAAAGGCGCACCATCGCCATAATATGTTGTGCCGTTAATAGATGAATCTTTAAAAACAGATGTATAAAATTTTGCTGCTTCTTCGGCTTCTTTATCAAACCAAAGGAATGGTGTAATTTTTTGACTGATGTTTGCCATGACGTTATTTTTTATAACACAAACTTACCCATGCTTTATGGAACGTTTAATTGCTGAAAACGACATTAAAAGGGGCAAATACGAATTGTTTTAAACAAAAAAGCACAACTCTCCGCTGTGCTTTCCTGTTTATTATCTTTAGCCTGCTAACCGGGAACCCTTGAAATATATTTTTCAATTTCTTTTATCTGGTCAACCACCTGTTTGGTTGTAGGCTTGCAGGCTTTGGCTTTTCTAAAAAAATCTTTCGCGGCGCGAAACTCGCGTTTATTCATAAATATCTGGCACATGCTTAAAAAAGCAATGGCTTCACTTTCCTTATCCGGTATGCCGGCGCGAATGGCGGCCCGCATATAACCTTCAGCCGTTTTCATATCACCTTTTTGCATAGCCATCATACCCAACTGAAGTTTGTTGGCGCCTTCTGCTTCGGGCATTGGCGAGCCCAGCGTGGCGCTTTTCTTTAAATGTTTTTCCGCCGTATCAAAATCCTGCTTCATCATGGCCATATTGCCTTTCACCGTATAATAAGTGGAACGGATGGGTTTATACAACAAATTAGGAAACCATATACTATCGAGGATTTTTTCCACTTTTTCAATATTGCCGCTTTCCATTGGTTCCTGCAATAAACGCATGGGGCCGATAAAGAAATGGCTAAGAAACCCGATTAATCCGATAAAGTATAAAGGAAATACAGGCCAAAAGCCGGAAACCGTTAAATTTAATACAACCCCGATTACAACAGCGAGAATGCTAAGCCAGAAACGGTATTTAATTATCAAATTATAAAACTTCATACACGCATTTTTCGAGCGGCGAAGATAATAGTTTACAATTCACTATTCACCACCCGCCATTCACTGCTAAAATTTATCGTCATTCACTTCTATCCAGTAACCATCAGGGTCCTGTAAATAAATTTGCTTGATGCCATCAGTCCTTACTTGAGGCGCAGTGCCTGTTTGGGCTGAATTACCATATTTAATATGAAGAGAATCAAGGTGCCCGGCAAAATTCTCAACCGAAGGCACACTGAATGCCATGTGGACACTTACATTGTGCGGCATTTTTTCTTTAGCTCCGGAAATAACATGCAACTGATCATGTTCGCCAATTTTAAACCAAGTGTGCTGGTTATCATGAAACGGTTCCGGTATCTGCTGTAACTGCATTACATCGCGGTAAAATGTGCTGCTTTTTTCAAGGTCAACAACGTAGATGGCAAGATGGTTAAAATGTATTTGCGCATCTGCTTTCAACGCAGTAATTCCGCTCAGCAAAATCGTTAATAAAAAAGCCTGTTTCATTATAAAATATTTATTGCAAGATAAACCATTGTTTTTCCCGGCACCTGTTTGATATACAAATAATGAACATGAATTTTCTGGCAACCTTTTATACAAACCGACAGTTTTTTAATCCAAAATATTTTATGCAAAAGAAGATTATTAAACCTGCGTTTTTTATTTCCTTGTTTATTTCAGCGTTCATATTTGTTGGTTTTTATGCCTGTAACAAAGATGGCGGCAGCAATTATGGTGGAGCTAATAACAATAATGGCGGAAACGGAGGCGAACCTAAAAATGCTGTTTCAATTGATGGCATGACTTTTTCGGCCGGCAGCCTGAAAGTAGCTGCAGGTACAACTGTAACCTGGACGAATAATGACAATGTAACCCACACTGTAACGGCGGATGACGGGAGCTTTGACAGTGGCAATATTGCTGCGGGCGGCATTTTCAAACATACATTTTCAACTGCAGGCACTTTTAATTATCACTGCACCATCCATCCCGGCATGAAGGCTTCTGTTGTTGTAAATTGATAAACGCAGGCAACGTAAATACGCAAAATTAAATTGATTCTGTTACTATTTTTGAAGTATTAATTTGAAACATATAAGCACATAATCATGAGATGCTTTTTGGATAATCAAAAAACCAAAACTCTTTTTCTGCATCTTCAAAATTTTTCCAGCTATCCGTTTTTATATGCAGTGCAAACACGGCACAGGTGGGCATATCATCAATATACGCGTTCATTAAACTATTGACAAATGCCGTTATACCCGGGTTATGTGAGAATAAGGCAACTGAATTAAAGTCATCATTTAATGCTTCAACCGCTTTATAAAATTTGCTGATAGATGCGTCGTATAATTCAGGCCATTCAATAATATTCTCCTTTTTCACATCAAATTCATCGGCAAAGAACCTGGCAGTGGAAAGCGCCCGTTTTGCCGGGCTGGAGAGAATGGCGTCAAGCTTAACATTCATTTCATTGCGCACACGCCTCGCCATTTCAGGTGCATCTTTTTTACCGCGGTTATTTAGTGGCCGGTCAAAATCTTTTTGCGAAAAATCATCCCAACTGCTTTTTGCATGGCGAACGACAAGAAGTGATTTCATAGGTGGAATTTTAGAAATAACAGTTTATACTACTTATATATACGGATGATACATTGAAATCACTATGCGTGTAAAACAAATTAAGATAGTTGTGAATAAATGATTATTGCGGGCAAAGAATAAGCTTAACTGATTAATTTCTCTGTAACAGATTGGTTTACCATTTCCCTTACGGCATCGGCAATTGCAGCAGCATCGTAATGGCATTCATTACGCAGTTCCTTCAAAGTTCCGTGCTCTACAATTCTGTCGGGAATGCCAAGAATTTTTACATCAGCTTTATAGTTATGGGCATTCATAAATTCAAGTACAGCGCTGCCAAATCCGCCAACAACCGTTCCATCTTCCACTGTAACTATTTTATCAAATTTGCTGAAAACTTCGTGCAGCAAAGCTTCATCAATCGGCTTTACAAACCGCAGGTCGTAATGTGCAGGATTAATGCCTTCTGCCTTTAATTCGCGTATGGCAGCCGTAGCAAAATTACCCGGGTGGCCAAAGCTTAAAATGGCAATGCCTTCGCCATCTTTCAATTTTCTGCCCTTGCCAATTTCTATTTCTTTGAAAGGTGTTCTCCATTCAGGCATTACGCCTTCACCGCGAGGGTAACGTATAACAAAAGGATATTCATTTTTATCAAGCTGCGCCGTGTACATCAGGTTGCGCAGTTCGCTTTCATTCATCGGCGCACTTACAACCATGTTAGGTATGCAACGCATGTAAGGAATATCGTAAGCGCCGTGATGCGTGGGGCCGTCTTCGCCCACAAGCCCTGCCCTGTCAAGACAAAATATCACAGGCAGCTTTTGAATGGCAACATCGTGTATCACCTGGTCGTAAGCCCGTTGCATGAATGAAGAATAAATATTACAGAAAACACGAAGGCCCTGTGTGGCCAGGCCGGCGCTTAATGTTACGGCATGCTGTTCTGTAATACCCACATCAAATGCCCTGTCGGGCATGGCTTCCATCATAAATTTTAAAGAGGAACCGCTGGGCATGGCAGGCGTTATACCCATTATTTTATCGTTTGCTTCTGCCAGCTCAATAATGGAATAGCCGAAAACATCCTGGTATTTTGGAGGCTGGGGAAGATCGAATTTCTTCTTATAAATTTCACCGGTTACTTTATCAAACAAGCCGGGCGCATGCCATTTGGTTTGATCCTGTTCTGCCAGTGTATAGCCCTTTCCCTTTACGGTAATAATGTGCAAGAGTTTGGGGCCAGGTATTTTTTTAAGATCGGCCAAAGTATCAACCAGCTTGGTAATATTGTGGCCGTCTATTGGCCCGAAATACCGGAAATTCAGCGATTCAAAAAGGTTACTTGTTTTGCTTACCATGCCTTTAATGCCGGTTTCGAGCTTGGCCGCCATATCACGGGTAAACCTTTTTCCCACCGGCAGTTTTCCGAGGAGTTTCCAAACATCGTCCCGCACCTTATTGTAAGCAGGAGAAGTAGTAATATCAGTTAAATATTCTTTCAATGCACCCACATTAGGGTCTATGCTCATGCAGTTATCATTGAGGATAACCAGTAAATCTGCATCGGCAACGCCGGCATGGTTCAGGCCTTCAAAAGCAAGGCCGGCCGTCATAGCGCCATCACCGATGATGGCAACGGTTTTACGATCGGTTTCTTTCTTGTATTTGGCTGCCATGGCCATACCCAAAGCCGCAGAGATGGAAGTGGAAGAATGGCCCACACCAAAAGTATCATATTCGCTTTCGCTTCTTTTGGGGAAGCCGCTGAGCCCTTTGTATTTGCGGTTGGTAATAAAACTATCCTTTCTGCCGGTTAAAATTTTGTGGCCATAAGCCTGGTGGCCAACATCCCAAACCAATTGATCGTAAGGGGTATTGTAAATATAATGCAGCGCTACAGACAATTCCACTACGCCAAGGCTGGCAGCGAAATGACCGCCATAAACGCTTACTACATCAATAATGTAGTGCCGCAGTTCATCACAAACCTCGAAGAGTTGATCCCGGGAGAACTTTTTCAGGTCGGCAGGGGAATTTATCTGGCTTAACAAAGGACCGGCGGAAATTTCCATTCACAAAGATTAAGTGGCAAAAATAATAGTTTTGAAATATAAACGTTTTTTGCCGCATACCGGTTTAATGCCTTAAAAATTTCTTACAATTTTATAATATTCAGTTTCATCGCCTTCAAAGCTTTAGTATGTGCCACTTACTCCTTAAAATAACCATTGATAAAAATTGCATTCCGGCGCCTGTATAAGTTTATAAATTTGTAGAGCAATGCAGAAAAAACAATTAGCATATTGGTGGTGTCAGTTTGCCGGATGGACATTTTACGGAGCATCATTAATGTTTTTTATCTGGGTGTTTCATTTACAGCTTACTTCCATTTTTGCAGCCCGCATTTTACTGGGTATGTCTTTCGGTTTAATTTTCACACATTTGCTCCGGCTTGTTATTTTGCGTTTTAAGCTTACCCCTCCTATTTTTGGCAGGCAATGGCTGCAGCTTTTCAGTATAACATTAATCGTTTGCATTGCTTACAGCTATATCAGCAGCACAATTGTTGAGTGGCTGCATTTATATGATCCCGAAATAAAAGCCAGTATTCCGGAACGCTTTTTCCTGAACCTGGCCAATGATTCTCCCATTATTTTTGTTTGGCTTTCTATTTATTACCTGTGGCATTATATTGAAAACTCACGCAACACGAAAATTGACAGCGTGAAAATGGAAAGCCTTGTAAAAGAGCTGCAGCTTAAAACTATTAAAGCACACATTAATCCGCATTTTATTTTCAATGCTTTAAACAGCATTCGGGCATTGGTTGATGAAAATCCCGAACGTGCAAGAACCGCTATTACCGAATTAAGTAATATTTTGCGCAGCAGTATGCAGGCTGAAAAAACGGAAACAACCACGCTGGAAAAAGAATTAAGCATAGTAAAAGATTATCTTGAGCTGGAACAAATCCGTTTTGAGGACAGGCTGAAAGTAGAATATGAAATTGATGAAGATACTTTGGATCAGCAGGTACCGCCTATGATGCTGCAGACGCTTGTTGAAAATGCTATTAAACACGGTATAAGCAAACAGATACACGGCGGGCTGGTAAGGGTTATTTCCGATTTCACAGATAGCCATCATGAACTGATTGTTGAAAATACCGGCCATTTAAACGGTACAAAAAGCCTGGAAGGTTTTGGTATAGCCAGTACCATAAACCGCCTGAAATTATTGTATGGAAATGATGCAGGTTTTGAAATAAAAAATATAAACGGTAATACGGTAAAAGCAAGGGTGACGCTGCCGGTTACCGCCATTTCATTTTTAAAATAATATAAATGCCACTAAAAGCTATTATTGTAGATGATGAGCGTCTTGCAAGAGCAGAATTAAAAAAATTGCTGCAGGCATATCCTGATATTGATGTTGTTGATGAAGCTGCTAATGCGGATGAAGGCGTTGAAAAAATAGAATCGCAAAATCCTGATATCATTTTCCTTGATATTCAAATGCCGGGCAAAACAGGTTTTGATATGCTTTCAGACCTGGAAAAAGCACCGCATGTAATATTTACCACTGCATATGATGAATATGCTTTAAAAGCATTCGAGGTGAACGCGTTGGATTATCTTTTAAAACCCATAGAACCCAAACGCCTTGCAGATGCAGTGCACAAACTGAACGATGAAATAAGCAAGGAGCGCATTGGCATTAGCGGCAACAATAACCGCGGCCCGCTTACCGAAATTGACCAGGTTTTTGTAAAAGATGG
>JAEWBD010000141.1 GCA_023391315.1 Bacteroidota bacterium
GATGCACAGTATCAATATGACCCATCGAAACCTGCAGGCGTAAAAGGCGGCACTATGTGCCCTGTTCATCGCAGGGTTTTTCAAAGCGATATCGATAATCTTAAGCTCCACCGGCTAAGGTTTAAAAACAGCAGGGATATTGTTGGCGGGTTTACCAACATATATCATCACAGTCACGGGCAAGAAGACCTTTCTTCTTTTGCGTAACAGAGTCAATCGTGGCACATTCAGGTTAATCTGGTACAGTTATAGTACAGCTTTAAGAAAGATAACGATATGTTTGACAAAATTCTTGAGCTCGCAAAGGAACATTTTGAGAATAATCCAGAACTCAAATCAAAGCTTACGGATGAACAAAAAGATGCTGTTGCAACAGAAGTTGCAACCCATTTAACTACCGGTCTTACCAATCACGAAGCCCTGCCCGGGGGTACCGGCAGAATACTTTCCCTGCTGGAAGATGCCGGGTCGGCAGGTAATCCTCTTACAAACGCAATGGAAGGCGGCCTCATCAACAGTCTTGCCTGCAAGTTTGGACTGTCACCTGCAGTAACGGGAGCTATCGCAGAGGCATTGCCTGGTTTATTACAAAAATTTGCTTTGAAAGCAAAGGATCCAAACGATAAAAATATAACCACTAAGGATATAACACGGCCCATAAGCGATAAAACCATTCCGGCAATTTAAATTATCGGAAAGACCAATTTGTCTTATTTACACATTAAGTGCTAAATAACTGTAGTAAAATTGATTGAAATTAAATTTTTAAAAAATATATATTTTTTTGAATGCTAAAATTTTAAAAAAAATTTAGCAAAAAAAGTTTTAGGGTTTTTATTTTTCGCTAAGTTGCACTGCCCCGAAAAATGAATAAGCCGACTAAATTTTTATTAATTGTAGTTGTGCTGTGTTTTTGCGTAAAAACCAACGCGCAATTACATGCCGACTTTACGTCCAGTCTTTCAGGAGGATGTTCTCCCCTGGTAGTTGACTTTACCGATATTTCATCCGGTGATCCCACATCCTGGTATTGGGATTTAGGTAATGGCATTATATCCACCAATCAAAATCCAAGCGCGGTTTATATAACGCCCGGTTCATATACCGTTAAACTGCATATTCAAAATTCGCAGGGAGAGGATTCAATAATTAAAACAAACTATGTAATTGTTTACGATAATCCAACCGCCGAATTTAGCGGAACGCCAACTGACGGGTGTGTGCCTTTCGAAGCCGGGTTTAAAGATCTGAGCACACCCGGGTCAGGCTCAATAGAATCATGGATCTGGGATTTTGGCGACGGGGTTATATCAAATGAGCAAAACCCGGTACATAAATATACGATTGTTGACAGTTTTGATGTAACGCTTACCGTTACCAACAGCTTTGGTTGCCGCCAGTTTATAAATAAGCCTGCCTATATTGTTGCCAATGGTTTAATCCAGGCAAAATTCACTTACGACTACAACAGCGCTTGTACAGAGCCGGTTACAGTAAAATTCAGCAATACCTCGGAGGCAACACAGGAATTAAGCTACCAATGGGATTTTGGCGACGGCAGTGCCCCAAGCACTGAAAAAGATCCGCAACACACTTATTTAAGCACAGGAGATTTTACCGTAACCCTCGTGGCCTCCAATAATATTGGTTGCACCAGCACTTATGTGCAGCACATTACAATTGGAAAATCAAAGTCGGACTTTACTTATACAACCGCATGCCTTGGCGCACCAATAACTTTTACAGATTCCTCGTCCTTAAAACCACTCAGTGAAAAATGGAGCTTTGGCGATGGTGCCACAGCGGTTGGTGATACGGTAATCCACACTTTTACAAAACCAGGCAATTACGACGTAAAGCTGGTGGCCGATTTTGGCGGATGTAAAGCTTCTGTTCAAAAAACCATATCTATTCAGGCTGAACCTGAAGCTGATTTTGATGTTGTTGGAAATACATACAGTTGCAGTTATCCGGCAACAATCAGCTTCAGCAATAAATCAAAAAATGCAAAGAATTATAAATGGATATTTGGCACTAATGCTTCCAGCGATAGTGCGAATGCATCCTACACTTACACTAAACCGGGTAAATATACCGTTACGTTAATTGCCTTCAATGCCAACGGCTGTTCAGATACCATAGTAAAACCCGGCTTTGTCCAGGTTGGTGCCCCGCAAATAAAAAGCATTAAAAACCTGCCTTTTAAAGGCTGCGCCCCGCAAACACTTACGTTAACACCTGTAATTGATACAGGGTATGCAATAGCATCTTACGCATGGGATTTTGGCGACGGAACCACATCAGATAAGGCTATACCTGTACATGAATATAAGCAGGCAGGGGTTTATAATGTAAAGCTGGTTATCACATCAAAGGAAGGCTGCTCAGATACTTTATTAATGTTGAATGCAGTTTCATTAAGTGTTAAGCCTGATGCTGATTTTACGGCAGTGCCCACCGATGCCTGTGCATCGAAGGCTATTCAGTTTACCAATAATTCAACAGGAGCGGTTTCCGAGTGGATATGGAACTTTGGCGACAATACAAGTTCTACCCAGCAAAATCCTTTACATAATTATGGGGATTCAGGGTATTTTGATGTAACGCTTATTGCCGGCCAGTATAAATGTTATGATACAATTGTAAAAAAGGCATATATCCATATAAACCCGCCTGTGGCCCGGTATAAAGTTGTCTATGATTGTAAAAATCCTTTCACCTACAGTTTCCAGGACGGATCTACAGCGGCCAAAACATGGCGTTGGGATTTTGGCGACGGCCAAACTTCAACGGTTCAAAGCCCCTCTCATACCTATAAATCAAAGGGCACATTTTACGTAACACTTACCGTGTCAAACGGCGCCTGTGAACATATTACCATTGATACCATCCGGGTGGTGGATGAACATCCTGCTGTTCAATACAATTTCGTTTCATCCAACACTTGTAAATATGATTCGCTTCGCTTTTCTGTAACCAATTATGATGCTGCCGGCATACAAAGCTATCAATGGAATTTTGGAGATGGAATCAAAGCAAACAAGGGCAGGAACGACAGCATTGTTTATCATTCCTACAATACTTCAGGCACTTATGCGCCTTACCTGGTAGTAACAGATGTGAATAAATGTGTTGACACCATACAAAATAATATTTCTGTAAAAGTTACCGGGCCCACAGCGGCATTTACCAATAAAAAAGGTGATTGCCTTAATTCAACTATATCTTTTGAAGATGCTTCAGCACCAGAGTCCGGAAATAGCCTGAAAACCTGGATATGGAATTACGGAGACAACACGAAACCGGACACCTTGGCCGGCGGGCCTTTCAGCCATACCTATACCACGAAAGGTAATTTTAATGTTTGGCTTAAAGTAATAGACAATAATAACTGTTATGATACCGCCACTTATAACAGCCTGAGTATAACGCAGCCTGTTGCAGCTTTTGGTGTAAGTGATACGATCAGTTGCTCTAACAACTCTATAAAATTTATTGACTCCAGTGAAGGCACCGGAATGAAGTATACCTGGGATTTTGGGGATGGCAGTGTTTCAAAGCTGCAATCACCTTTACATCAGTACGCCTATAACAATACCTACGGTGTAAAGCTTGTAATAAAAGATAAAAATGGTTGCGCTGATTCTTTAGTCAAACCGCAATACATAACCGTTGCAGATGCTGCCGCAGATTTCTCTTTAACTGATAGCCTTTTTGTTTGCCCTCCGGCTTTTGTTGACCCGTCCAATACGTCCAAAAGCTATAAAGGCATTTTATGGGATTTTGGAGATGGTAACACATCAGAAGAAACAACACCGGAGCATTATTATACAAGAGCAGGCGTATATCAACTTAAATTAACTGTTTATGGATATGGTACGTGTGCTGACACCATGACGAAAAAAATTGTGGTAAAAGGCCCGAAAGCAACCTATAACTACGCGCCGCTTACAGGCTGTGATGCCATTGCAGCCAGGTTTTCAGCTAAAGGTGAAAATGTTGCCAAATACACATGGGATTTTGGTAACGGGGAAGTGCTGAATACTACAAACACGCTGATACAATACAGCTATATAAAGGCAGGTAAATATTTACCGAAGCTTGTTATTGAAGACACAAGCGGATGCCGTGTTGCTATTGTAAATAAAGACACCATTACTGTTGCTTCCGCCAATGCAAAGTTCAGTACTGAGCGTGTGGCAGGCGTGTGCGATTCCTCTTTATTTGATTTTAAAAATGCAAGCAACGCAGCTTATGATAATATAACTGCCTATAAATGGAAATTTGGCGATGGGGATTCTGCTACGGAATCACATCCGAAACATTACTATAATGCAGAGGGTAAGTATAATGCATTGCTGCATATTACAACCCGCCTTGGCTGCACATCAGAATTTAAATTACCTGTAGATATCAAGATTGATGCATCGCCCGAAATATCGGCGGTTATCCCGGCAAGCACCTGTGTAAATGATGGTATTTCGCTCTCTGCAACAGCTAATGCCGGTTCTCCGGCAATTAATAGCTGGCGATGGAATCTGGATGATGGCAGCCAGCTTAACACGAGTAATGTCACGCATACTTATACTGATGCCGGCACCTATAATGTGGCGGTATCTGCTACAACGCAAGCTGGCTGTTCCGATACGGTAATTCAAAAACTGCTTGTTGCGCCGCTCCCTTCAACAGATGCGGGCAATAATGTTATTATCTGCCGCGATCAGTCAGTAAAGCTACAGGCGTCCGGCGCTGATAATTATGTATGGAGATCAAGCGCCGCTCTCTCCTGCCAGGATTGTGCAGCACCCAACGCATCACCCAGAAAGAATACCACCTTTTATGTGACGGGTATCAGCGGGTATGGCTGCAAAGCATCCGATTCTGTTACAGTTGAAGTAAAACAACCCACTGTTATTAAAGCCAGTGCGCCGGATACGGTTTGCGCGGGCACCACTGTTAATTTAATCGCATCAGGCGCTGAAACTTATAAATGGGGGCCGGCTAATTTGGTGAAGAACAGTACGGATTCTGTAACATCATCCACACCCACATCATCTACAACTTTTACAGTAGTTGGTACAGACAGCCAGGGATGTTTTTCCGATACGGCTTCCTTCTATGTGAATGTTTTTCCTATACCAGCCATCCAGTTAACGGATTCTGTTATCAATCTTACCGGGGGAAACAGTTACCAGGTTAATGCTACAGGCTCGCCCGATGTAACAAAATGGTTATGGAAGCCCGCCATAAATATTTCATGCACTAATTGCCCCAATCCGGTAATCAGCCCGAAACAATCAACTTTTTATACGGTGAATGCATCAAATGTTGCCGGTTGTTATACAGAAAAAATTATAAGAGCAAACGTATTGTGCAATGGTGAAGATAACCTGTTCATTCCTAATACATTCTCTCCAAATAATGATGGAACGAACGATTATTTCTATCCACGCGGAAAAGGTTTAATGACCATAAAGTCTATTAGAATATTCAATCGTTTGGGAACTCAGGTGTTTGAACGCAGTAATTTTCCTGCAAACCAGCAATCGTATGGGTGGGATGGGAAATATGCAGGCAAAGCACTGCAGCCAGACGTATATGTTTACATAGTTGAGATCACCTGCGAGAATGGCCAAAAGATAAGTTCGAAAGGAAATGTGACTTTATTACGCTGATTTTTTTTGAAGAAGAACTGATATAAAATCTGTTTTAAATCCAATATCCAAACTATGTATTTTAAGAATACTTATTCTGAATGCATTATTGCGACAGTAAAAAAAATATCAATGCATGCGCTGGCATTGTATTGTTGTTGCTGCGCGTTAAAAGCTAATGCACAGGACCCTCATTTTTCCCAGTTTTTTGAAGCGCCGTTGTTGCGCAATCCGTCGCTGGCAGGGCTGTTTGCCGGAGATATAAGGCTGCAGGCCGTTTACCGGAATCAATGGCAAAGCGTAACAACGCCTTATCAAACATCTTCGGTAAATTTTGAGTATAAGCAACCCATAGGCCGCGGCAATGATTTTATTACCACAGGAGCGCAAATATTGTTTGACAAGGCCGGCGTTACAAATTTTACTACCACTAATATTTATCCTGCACTGAATTATCATAAATCGCTCAACGATTCAAAAAGCAAATACCTTTCATTGGGCATAATGGGTGGCTATGTACAAAGAAGGATAGACCGGAGCAAAATAACTACTAATAACCAGTTTGACGGTAATGGTTACAATCCTGCTTTAAGTGATGGAGAAACGCTTACCAAATTCAGTTACCATTACTGGGATGGAAGCATAGGTTTATCATTCAATTCTTCCATTGCGAACAGTGAAAGAGATTATTATTTTATTGGGGTGGCATATCATCATTTCAACAGGCCAGTTAATTCCTTTTATACGAATCCACCGGTTGAATTAAACCCAAAGCTCGTGCTTTCGGGAGGAGTGCATTTTTCTGTTAATGATTATTCTGATATCATTATACAGGGTGATTATTCAAATCAAGGCAACTATAATGAGGCCATTGGTGGTTTTACATATAGCAGAAAGCTGGGCGATGATTATGAAAACCCGCTTTATCTTATTCATCTCGGCGCCTATATGCGTTGGAAAGATGCGATAATACCGGTAGTAAAGCTTGATTATCTTCCTTTTTCTGTTGCGGTAAGTTACGATGTAAATATTTCACAACTTAAAACAGTAAGCCAGTACAGGGGCGGGTTTGAAGTATCACTAACTTATGCAGGTTTCCTTGACCGGGATAACTCATCAAAAAATGCGGTATTATGTCCTAAATTTTAAAACAGATCAGCCGTCAAATATTAAAGAAATGCAAAATCTTGGAATAAGCTGCTAAAATGGGCGGCAATTTGGTCAATATATTTATTAACTATAATTTTATTATAAGAATATGAATAAAATTTTTACACAGCAACCTTTAAAACGTTTAATACATGTAGCACTGGCAGCAATAGCCTGTGCCATTTTGATTTTATATTCTAATGTAGTAAACGCCGTAAGCCCACCTGTTAGTATAAATGTTCAGGCAAAAAATGTTAAATGTTACCCTAACCCTGCTATATCGTTCATAAATTTTGAAGTGTCTCAGAAATATGTGAATAAAAATTACGTACTGCAGGTTTTTAGTTTTACGGGTAAAAAAATGTACGAAACCACATTAACTACTTCTAAACTTATGCTCACATTTTCAAACGATTATTATCGCGGTATTTATGTATATCAATTAAGGGATGCAAGCGGGAAAATTGTAGAAACAGGCAAATTCCAGATAAACAAATAAATCATTTAAATATTTTCCTGAGGCCTGGCTAAAGCAAGCCGGGCTTTTTTATTTTTGGTTGAATTAAAGCTATTTATCTTGAATTTACTGCAAAACATTTCGCTCAAACCATACAATACTTTTGGCATTGGCGCAACGGCCCGTTTTTTTTCAGGCTTTTCTTCCATTGACGATTTGAAAGAGCTGCTGCTTTTTCAAAATCATCAAAAATTAAAAAGCTTAATACTTGGTGGCGGCAGCAATGTACTTTTTACCAAAGATGTTGACGGGCTGGTTTTAAAAAACGAATTAAAAGGGATAGCACTGGTAAAAGAAGATGCCCATCATTATTATGTAAAAGCAGCTGCGGGCGAAAACTGGCACCGGTTTGTTATGCGTTGCATTGAACATAATTATGCCGGTCTTGAAAACCTGAGCCTTATTCCGGGAAACGCTGGTGCATCGCCCATGCAGAATATTGGTGCTTACGGTGTGGAAATAAAAGATGTATTTGAAAGCCTGGAAGCCCTGCATATTAAAGATCACTCAACCAGAACTTTCAGCGCCAATGATTGCGAATTTGGCTACCGCGAAAGTGTTTTTAAAAAGCAATATAAAGATGAATATATAATATTGAATGTTACTTTCCGACTAAACAAGCGGCCGGTTTTTAATACTTCTTACGGCGCCATTGAACAGGAACTTGAGAAAATGAATGTCCGCGAATTATCTATTAAAGCTATATCACAGGCCGTAATTAATATCCGCAGCAGCAAACTGCCTGATCCTGCAAAAATTGGAAATGCAGGAAGCTTTTTTAAAAACCCTGTAATCTCAATAAAACAATTTGAAGAATTACAGCAAACAAATGCCGGCATGCCGCATTTTGCAGTTGATAGCGCTCACTTAAAAGTTCCTGCCGCCTGGCTTATTGAACAATGCGGGTGGAAAGGTTTCCGTGAAGGCGATGCGGGAGTACACGTGCATCAGCCGCTTGTGTTGGTAAATTATGGCAATGCAACTGGTGATGAGGTTTATGAACTATCCAATAAGATTATAACCAGCGTTAAAGCCAGGTTTGAAATTGAACTTGAACGCGAAGTAAACATTATTTCAATTTAAAAGCATTGCTTTTATCAGTCTTTAGGGCCGGCAGTGTTTTCTGTTTGGTTTTTAGCGGCCTTACTTTTTTGATAATTCACCTGTTGCTCGTGGTTATAAACTTCTTCCTTATACCCCTTACCTTTTGCGGTAAAAGGCCTTGTGTTTTTTTTATTTGCAGAAGTACCTTTTTTAGCGGCCTGCTTTATGGTTCTCTTCATAGTTGCATTTTTATATAACCTATACAAATATTAAACCCGCTTTGCAAGCGGGTTTAATATTATATCTCTCAGAATGAAGAAAACTTTTATTTAAAACGCTTCTTAAAATTCTGGTTCCGGCTATTGCCGTTATTATTACGGTTGCGATTGTCACCGCGGTTATTGCCATTATTTCGGTTGCGGTTGTCACCGCGGTTATTACTACTACGGCCTCCAAAGTTTTGTCTTCTTCCATTATTACCTCTGCTGCCATAATCATCGCGTTCAAAAGCCGGGGGGCGGTGTTTTATATAAGGCGTATTACTAAACTCAAGCTGGCCACCTGTCATTTCATTCAGTTCGGTACGAATGGCATCATCGTGCACGAGTTCCTTATGCCAGTTGCTGTAAGCAAGTTTCATGTAATAGGCAATAGCATTGGCAAAACCTTCCTTCTTTTCAGCATCTTCTTCATTAAGCGCCTTATCAATAATGATTTCAAGGTTTTTACCAAGATGAGAAAATTTGGGATAGCGTTTTGGATAAGGCAGCGGATCAGGTTTCTGCTTGTATGTTTCCTTTTGCGGAATAGGATAAGGGCTGTCAACATCCAGTTTAAAATCACTAATAAAAAACAGGTGATCCCACAGTTTATGCCTGAAGTCTTCCACATTTTTCAAATGAGGGTTTAAAAAACCCATTAGTTCAATCAGCACCTGGGCCTGTTGTTGTCTTTTCTCCCTGTCTTCAATAGTTAGAAGGTATTCCACCATTTTTTGTATGTGGCGGCCATATTCACGCATACTCATATCGTTGCGTGTAGTATTGTATTCCATTAAAATAAAAGTATTAATCAGCAAATGTAATTTAATCGGCTAAATCGTGCAACCTGTAAAATATTATTGCCATGTTATAAAAGGGCTACAGTTCAATCAGCAGTAAATGAAAGGTGCAAAGTTATAATCATTTTAGGAATTTTCATGCACCACTTTTTGTGGGTTATTTACCAGCCGCCACTGGCGCCGCCACCACCGCTGCTTCCGCCGCCAAAACCACCGAAACCACCGCCGCCGCCACCACCGAATCCTCCTCCTC
>JAEWBD010000326.1 GCA_023391315.1 Bacteroidota bacterium
GTATAAAACTGCTTAATTTTTGAGCGATGCACGTTCAGGTATCCCGGCTGTATAAATGCTGCAAGGCGTTCTGTTTGTTGCGCTTTAACGCTGTCTTACAGCATAGCATTTACCTTCATAGCTGCAGTTCTAAAATATACAGCAAGCTATATTTTATACCGGTTTTGAATGGTGACAACCGGCAGCCTGCGTTATGACTTTGATCAGTTGAGGCTCGATCTATTTAAAAAGATTTTATTAATAACAATAACAGTTATGTTAATGATGCCTGTTGCTAATTCTTTATTAGCTTTTTCCGTTTAATCCATTTCACAATTTCAAACCACATTACAAATCCAAATGCAATCAATATGCTTATTGCCATGTCAGATACTTCAAGCCGGCTGAATTTAAAAAGGCCGGCTACAGGAGTAATATAAATCATGCATGCCGTTAATACTATCGTGATACCTGTAACTAACGGAATCAACACATTTTTGTAGCCCAGCGTAAACCATACAGAATAAAAGAAGGACCTGTTTACAAAAGTTTGAAAAATATTGGCGCTTATTAAAGCTACAAACACCATAGTGCGGGTGCTGTTTTCATCAAGCCCCTTGTAAACTGCATATTGATAAACAAGCAAAACACCTGCAGTAATCATTAAGCCCTGTATTATGCTCGTTACTAATTCATTCCAGTTAAAAAAAGTGGTGGTAAAGGGACGGGGCTTTTGCAGCATCGTATTTTTTTCTGCCGGTTCATTTTCATAAATAATGGAACAGGTGGGGCCCATTATAAGTTCCAGGAAAATAATATGCACAGGGGAAAGGATATTGGGATATATCCATCCTAATGCCAGCGGTATAAACACCGTTAATATAATTGGGATATGAATGGATATAATATATTGGATGGCCTTTTTAAGATTAGCATATATCTTTCTTCCCATGGCAATGGCATCTACCATTTTAGACAAATCATCATCGGCCAAAATAAGTGAAGCAGCCTGCTTTGCAATTTCAGTTCCCCTGTTGCCCATAGCAATACCAATATGTGCTGCTTTAAGCGCAGGGCCATCATTCACACCATCTCCTGTCATAGCCACAATTTCCTGGTTGGCCTTAAGGGCATTAATCACTTTCAGCTTGGCATCCGGATACATTCTTGCAAAGATGCTAATATCTTCTATCCTCTTATCTAAACCCATTTCATCCATATTCATAAGCTCACTGCCTGTAATGGTTTTATCATATCCTTTAAAGCCGGTTTCCTTTGCTATTGCAGCAGTGGTGGCGGTGTTATCGCCCGTAATTATTTTTACTTTTATCCCTGCTTTATAAAAGGCATCAAAAACAGCATGCATATTTTTTTTAGGCGGATCGTAAAACGCAACCAGGCCGGAAAACAGGAAAGAGAAAGCTTCCTGTTCTGCCGGAAAATCATTCCCTTCAAAAGCTGAAGTGCCTACGCCAAGCACCCGGTAACCTTTCGAAGAAAAATCGGCTAAAGCATTGTGTATTTTTGTTCTTTCTTCAGCAGAAAGTGATGTATGGTTTATAATGGCTTCAGGCGCCCCTTTTACAGCAATAATCCTGTTTCCGTTTTTATCTTGAAAAATATGCGTCATCATGGGCGGCTGCCCGGCAAGCGGATATTCATGAATCATCTTAAAAAAAGGCCGTTCATCCGTTGGAAAATTAACTGCATACGCTTCATGCAATGCTTTTTCCATAGGATCAAAAGGGACCGGTTCGCTTGCCCACATAGCGTTTCTAACCACTTGTTTAGCGGCATCACTTAAAGCGTTTATGGCAGAGGTATCACTGTTGGTTAAGGCATACACGCCTGCAAGTGTCATCCTGTTTTCGGTTATAGTGCCTGTTTTATCTGTGCAAATCACCGTAGCGCTTCCTAATGTTTCTACAGTTTTCATTCCTTTTACTATTATGCCCATCTTCATCAGCCGCAGGGCGCCCAGCGCCATGAAGGTGGTAAACGCCACAGGAATTTCTTCCGGGAGAATGCTCATTGCCAGCGTTAATGCTTTCAGCAGGCTGTCAACAATATTGTGGGAATTAAGGAAGTTTAAGACCCATACGATTATAAACACAATCAGGCCTGTAATAACCATTTTCCTAACGAAGTTGCCTATCTGTTTTTCAAGGGGTGTTTTTTCTGTTTTAATTTCATCAACCGTCTTGCCGATCTGCGCCAGCCTGGTCTGATTGCCTATGGCACTTACCACTACAACACACATTCCGCTAACTACGATAGTGCCCTGGTAAACCATTGCTTCCTCTGCTGCATTTTTATACACGGGTAACGATTCCCCGGTTAAAATAGATTCGTTCACCGAAAGGTCGTTGGAATTTACCACGCGGCCATCAGCCGGCACGGCGGAGCCTTCTTCAACAATAAGATAATCACCTATAACCAGGTCTTTTGTTTGAATTTGCTGCGTTGTTCCATCGCGTATTACTTTACAATGCGGCTGTGTATAAGATTGAAGTTTACTAAGTGCTGTTCTGCTCCTGTTTTCCTGGTAAATGGAAATAGCAGCTACGAGCAAAATGGAGATGGCAAGAAAAACCGCATCACCGGTACTGCCGCTTAAAAAATAAATCGAAGAAGCCGCCAGCAGCAATATCACCATAGGTTCTTTAGCCAGGCCTTTAAGCGTATGCAGCAGTTTGTTTTCCTTTTTTACTTCTACAGTATTAGTTCCGTATTGCTGCCTCGACTGTACTACTTCATCATGCGTAAGGCCTTTTATATTTAAAACATCTTTGGTTACCATATATTAAGTTTTGCAGTGGGCAGTTATATTGTTTATCATGTTAATATCTGTATTACATAGATGTAAAGATTAAAAAAAGGTTGGCTGTTTACTGTAAAATATAAACTTATTATTTCAAATATTATTTGCCGTGTGTGAGACCGATTCTTAGAAAATAATGTGGCTTATTGTTGCTAATAAAACCTTATCATTTTTAAAATATACCTACACCACCCAACCATTTATTTTTTTCTGCCATCTAATTATGAAACTGCACCGCAGTTGATTCTTTAATACTGATGAGCTTTCAAATAAAGAACTTTCATGTTAAAATTATCGTTACTTTTTTGTTGTGCGCTTTTTATAAGCCAGGAACTTGTATGGTCTTCTGATTTGGATGCCGCCAAAAAACAGGCGCAGCAGGAAAATAAAATGATCTTATTAAATTTTTCCGGATCTGACTGGTGCGGCCCGTGTATAAGATTACACAAAGAAATTTTTAGTTCCGAAGCTTTTAGCGCTTATGCCAAAAACAAGCTGGTATTATTAAATGCAGACTTTCCGCGGTTGAAAAAAAACCAGCTTTCCAAAAGCAGGCAACTGCAGAATAATAAACTGGCCGACGAATACAATGCCGGCGGCGCTTTTCCATTAACCCTGTTGCTGGATGCAAACGGCAAAATTATAAAACGTTGGGAAGGCCTGCCCAATGAAACGCCGGAAGCTTTTGTACAAGAGCTAATCTCAGCCAGGCAATGACCATTGCATCCATACCATACCTGTACAAAGAAGTAATGCGCTTAATGGGCAATCGCTTTGAAATAACCATCGCCAATAAAAATGAGCATGATGCCCGGGAGTTGGTTGCCATGGCTGTTGCAGAAATAAAAAGAATAGAAGACCTGCTTACCACGTTTAAAGAAAGCAGCGAAACCAATTGCATCAATGCCCATGCAGGCATTAAGCCTGTACAGGTTAGTAGCGAAATGTTTGATTTGGTTTGCCGTTCCGTTAAAATATCCAGGCTTACCCAGGGCGCATTCGACATTACCTATGGTTCAATAGACAAACGGTTATGGAATTTTGATTTGAATATGAAAACACTGCCTCCTGTTGAAACGGCTAAAAAAATGGTGCGGCTTATCAATTACAACAACATCCTGTTGAATGCTGAAGAGCATACCATTTTTTTGAAAGAAAAAGGCATGCGCATTGGCTTTGGAGGCATTGGCAAAGGCTATGCAGCCGACCGGGCAAAAACTTTGCTGAAAAATTATGGCGTTGAAAGCGGTGTGGTAAATGCCGCCGGCGACCTGGTAACCTGGGGCAAACAACCAGATGGCAAAACGTGGACGGTTGGCATAGCCGATCCTGATCAAAAGCACCAGTTGTTTTCTGCTATCGATATAAGTGATAATGCTATTGCCACATCCGGCAATTATGAAAAATTTGTAACCATCAACGGCAGGCGTTATTCGCATACCATTAATCCCAAAACAGGATTACCGGTTAGCGGCATTAAAAGCGTTAGCATCATCTGCCCCAGTGCCGAATTGGCCGATGCGCTGGCTACACCTGTTACGGTGATGGGCATACAAGCCGGCCTGCACCTCATTAATCAAATGAAAAATATTGCCTGTATTGTTATAGACGATAATAATAAACTGTTTACATCAGATAATATAAGCATAAGAAAATGAAGACTTGTTATCAAAAGGTTTTGTGTATTGCCTTTCTCATCAGCTTAACCGCTTCATGTAAGCCTGTAAAAGAATACCAGAAATCAAAGATCAACGATAATGAAATGCAGTTATCGGCAAGAAAAGATCAGCGGTTTGAACAAAATTTTCAAAGCTACCGCGAAGGCGCCTCCGGCGCGAATGGTGGTAAAACCGGCGGAGGCTGCGGCTGTAATTAATTACTGATTTAATTATCAACATGAAAAAACTATCACTTGCAGTAATAGGCCTGTACCTGGGCATACTTTCTTCTTTTTCGCAAACAACAGGCAGCGATACCGGCTATAAAAGCAAAGCGCTAACAATTGATGAAATAAATTTTGTATCCGGTTACTATCACCAGGATGGCAACAATTCTGCCGTAACCGGCGGCATCGGCACAGAAAAACTTACAGATTTTGCCAACACGCTCGACCTGAAATTATCCCGTTACAGCAACGACTATATAAAACATTCCCTTGCGCTGGAACTGGGTATTGATCATTACACTTCTGCTTCCTCCGATAAAATAGATCCGAGAACTATATCATCTGCCTCCATGTCGGATACCAGAATTTATCCATCCGCAACTTATACCAGAACAAATGAAAAGAATGGTATAACGCTGGGCGCGAACGCATCTTTTTCAAAAGAGTTTGATTATACATCTTTGGGAGCTGGTTTCAGCTTTACAAAATCATCGAAAGATCATAACGAAGAATTTACGGCTAAAACGCAGGCCTACTTTGATACCTGGAAAGTCATCTATCCGTATGGCGTAAAAATTCCCGGTAATAACCAGGATGAAGATAAAGGCATGGCCGGCAGCGCACCGCGCAATTCGTACAGCTTATCGCTAAGCTATGCCCAGGTTGTAAGCCCCAATTTGCAAATGATGCTGCTGTTTGAACCAAATTACCAAAAGGGGTTACTGGCAACAAAATACCAGCGGGTGTATTTTTCCGACGGCTCCCTGCAATCAGAAAACCTGCCTGGCACGCGGTTAAAAATACCGCTGGGATTACGGATCAACTATTTTGCAGGCGACCGTTTTATTATAAGAACGTTTCTGCGTTATTACCAGGATGACTGGGGCATTAAAGCGTATACCGGCGAATTGGAATTACCGGTTAAGGTT
>JAEWBD010000216.1 GCA_023391315.1 Bacteroidota bacterium
GTATATTGGCCGGCTGCATAATTAACCGGTAAAGGATCTGGTAAAGATGAAGTAGCGCCGTTTCCAAAATTCCAATACCAGTAACTTTTAGTGCCATCATCCAGGCTGGTTGCATCGGTGAATATAACATTATTGTTATCACATATTGGTGAAGGCGCTGTATTAAAACCTGCAACGGGATAACTGCCTACCGTTATTTCCTGTTTGGTAGTGTCTGATGTGCAACCATCTCCGCCCGTAATATTTATAGTAACCGTGTATTTGCCGGGGTTTGCATAAGTATGCGATGGAGGGCTTTGAGAAGTAGAGGTTGTGCCATCTCCAAAATTCCAACGCCAGCCCGCAATGTTGCCAAACGATACGGAACTATCAGCAAAAGTAAGCGGTGTGCCTACGCAGGTATTGGTATAAGAAGTAAGATTAAATTTTGCATCAAGCGAAGTGCACATCCTTTGCAGGTTAACCGAACCGCCTGTTGCAGAAGTAAAGCCCCAGTAAACCATCGGGTCGTTATTAAAAATAGTTGCAACCAAATCTTTTTCCAATGCTAAACGCAAAACACCATCCATTTTAATAAACATAGAATCAACAGATGGTTTCCAGTTTATTTCAAGCACATGCCACTGGCAATCTTCAATATTAGCATTGCCGGCAAGGGCCTGTACAGGGCCGGCGAGGTTGTTTGATGTAGTGTGATCAACATCTCCGTTTGCCTGTATGGCAATATGATCGTAAGATGGATCGCTTTGATTAGCGTTCTGCCAGGTATCAATTGTAACGCCAATAGAAGGTGTGATATTTTGGAAACCAAGTCCTTCACCCCTGGAACCAAGGCTTGTGCTTACAGGCTGTAAAACAAACGCAATGCCATCGGCGCCATTTGCATCTATGCAACCCAGGTAAACATTAAAGAAATAATCAAATGGTTGGGTGAGGTCAATTTTATTTTTATTCCATATTGAGCCGGATTGTGTTGGTGTTTCTGTGGTTAAAGTATAACAATGACAATTATCCTGTTTTGCAGAACCATTGAGCACATACGGATTTTGAGCAATAGCTGCCAGCCTTAAAATAAGTAATAAAAAAGCAAGCGGGATTTTTTTCTTCATCATAGCCGTGTACCGCGCTGCAATTTATTTGCAAGACGGATATTGCTTTAATCGCATTTAACTTTTAAATGGTGATGCGGAAGATGAATACTATTCCCCGCGCAGCAATTTAACACCAACAGCGCAATCAAGGCATTTCTTTTTTATACAATAAGTATTTTTTAAATGAAGCAAGGCCTGGCTGTGCAAAGCATTTTGATTGGTAACGCCGTAACTTTTCCATTGCCTTGTGATCGAATTTTGTTCAGGCTCTAATTCCATTATCCAGTTAAGTGATTTTTCTTTCCAAACATTATCATTTTTGTTGATAGCATAAGCAAACATTACGGGTACAATAGTGTTGATAATGATATGATGAATAAAAGCTCTGCCAACAGATCTTTTAATATAAACAGCTTCATCTTTTAAAGTATAATGATAGTGCCAGAAATCGTTTGCCGTAACATCAAACCACTGAAAAATCTCACCAAGTTTTTTAGCTGATTTTATTTTGGAAAATAAATGGCTGGATTGATGGATGAGCATTGCCAGTTGCGCTAACCTTAATGTTGGAAAATTTGAAGGCCGCATTCGCAGGAATGCGGGCATTTTATTTACTGGCTGCAGCTTGTATTTCTTTGCAAGAAAACCGTATTCCTTTTGCAGCAAGGCCGGATATGCATCTTCAAAATCGCCATTTAGCAAACCCGCCTGCCCGAGCAGTAATGCTTCCAACTGGTGAATTTGATTTTTGTGTTTTGCCAATAAAATTACCGGTAAAGATTTAGCGATTTGTTCAAACACATCAGCATTCACTTTCATGCCAAAGCTGCGGCATAAACTTATCCAGAAAACTTCTTCCCAATTATTATTATTCTCGTTCAGCCATTGTTTTACTGTATTTGATTTTTGTTGCAGCCTTTCGGTTATTAATCTTTCCTTCCATCCAAGCCAGGCTATTTCACTTAAAGCGGGTAAAGAAAATGCACAGGCAATTTCATCGGAGCTGTGCATCAAATATTCAAAACGTTGAAGCGTAATTTTGGGAACAAGTGATTGAAGTTCTAATGTGGCAAGCGGCTGATTGCGGGCATCAAAAATTACTTCGTCATTCAACCATACAACATGCAGAATGATGTTACTGTAATTTTTGTCTGATGAATGATTATGCTGATGCCAATGCGATGCACAAACATGCAGTTCTATATTGCCAACCCAGAGTGTAGTATCAATTTTTATTTTAGCTTCCGAAAAATCAGGGCCTGCATTCCGGTTCAGATTGCCAGGGTGTATTATTTGCAAATTCTTTCCGTCTGAAGTTTGCAGGGCGGATTGGTTAAAATACCTGAATTGCCAGATGAATTGCAGCAATCTTTCGTTCATGGGGTTTACAATTGCATGAACAAGTTACATAATCATTGGGCAAAAGCAAAAACGATTTATGTATTATAAAGCGGTTGTAAAATGTTTCAGCTGCTGCAATACACGGCTTACGGGCAGGCCCATCACATTATAAAAATCGCCATTGATAGATTTTATACCGGTAACACCAATCCATTCCTGTATAGCATAGGCGCCAGCTTTATCATACGGCTTGTATTTATCAACGTAAAATATTATCTGTTCTTCTGAAAGTTCGTGGAACAAGACATGCGTAACATCTGCAAAACTTAATTCTTTATCTCCACTTAGTAATACAACGCCTGTAATTACGCGATGCTCATTGCCGGAAAGTGATTGCAGCATTTTAATAGCTTCATCGCGGCTGGCTGGTTTGTTAATCACTTTATTGCCTAAAACAACAATAGTATCGGCTGCCAGTATTATAGCATCACTGTTTAATTTTTGCTGAACGGCTTTGGCCTTATTGCGTGCAATAAAAATAGGAATTTCTTCGACAGGCATATTGGTTGAAAAACTTTCATCTGCATCGCTCGTTATAACATCAAAATTTATTTCAGCCCATTCAAGCAATTGTTTTCTGCGGGGCGATTGCGAAGCGAGAATAATTTTCAGTTTATTATCAGGCATAAATTTTAAAGAATATCATGGAAAGAATGCCGGTAAACATTACAAGCTTAACCATGGTGCTGAGCTTATGAAAATCCTGCGCCGTGGATGCTTTAAATAATTTTTGAAATATGTTTATCAGCGGCAGTATAATAAGTATAAAAGAATAAGCAATGGCAAACCACCAGCGCAATTG
>JAEWBD010000233.1 GCA_023391315.1 Bacteroidota bacterium
CCTTCAAACCCTTTATTATAGCTTTCACCACTGTTAATGCGGGTATTGAGGAAGCCGGATGCATCTGAAATCTGAACAGAGAATATCTGGTCGATAGTGGTTTTTTTATACACGGCTACATCCAGGCCCACGCGGTTGTTGAACATCCTTAATTCCATACCGGCCTCAAATTCTTTTACCCTCATCGGCCTCAGATTTGGATTAGGCAAAGTTGTGCCGCTTGTACCTACTGTAACGGCTGTTCCTGAAGGATTAAGAATAGTATTGGAATTTACGGCATAGAATAACTGGTCTGCATAAGGCCCAACATCGCCATCGCTGCCCACTTCTGCATAACCAACCCTTAGTTTTCCGAAGGTTAACCAGGGGGCTGCTTTACCCAGTGATTCTGAAAAAACATAAGAACCGGATACTGAGGGATAAATAATGCCCATGTTTTCCTTAGAAAGGGTAGAGAACCAGTCTTTTCTTATTGTTCCGTTTAAATAGAGTGTTTTCTTCCAGCCAATTTCACCTGATCCATACAATGAATTAACGCCAAACTGTGATAAAGTATAAACCGGGTTTTTTGCCCTTCCGTTCTGCACGGTATAAAGACCGCGTACCACAAAATCGGTAACCTGCACATTATTTATATCAAGGCGGTTGCGGCGGTTATTACCACCTGCAGTAAGTGTTATATCAAAATCCCCGAAGGATTTATTGGCTACCGTTAAAAAGTCAAGATTTGTTTCCCTGTTGCGACGCGCCTCCTGGGTGTATACGCCGTTTACAAAGCCAGCCTGGGCCGGCGCCCTTGAAGCAATTCCTGTGGGGAAATTATTTACATCTTCATCGCGGCTGTAGTAATCCATGCCCACACGGCCTTGCACCCACCACCACGGCAGTATGTTATACTTTAAAGAGATATTGCCGAAAATGCGGTCTCTTTTAATATTATGAAACTGCTCTGCCAAAACCCAGTAAGGGTTTGTACGGTTTGTAAAACGTGAAAACACATATTCATTGCCATCTGCATTGTACTTGTTTTCCTCCAATACTTTCAGCGGCATTGTATTAGCTAAAGCCATGAGCGTAGTTGGAATTGAATTATCCTGGTTAGCAATGTTGGGTGGGTTTTTAATCCGCTCATTGGAATAATTCACATTACCGGCAAAGCTGAATTTATCGGAAAGATCATAATTAAACCCAAGGTTTACAATGTACCGGCCAAATTTGTTATTTGGCGTAATACCGAGGTTTTCCGTATTATTCAGCGAAAGGTGTACGCCGCCTTTTTCACCCATGCTTTCCAGTGTTACGGTGTTGGCAAAGTTTTGCCCGGTACGGTAAAATTCTTTTATACGGCTTCCCTGTGCCACATAAGGAACAGTAAGATTATCAAACAGTATCTGCGTCATACCCGGCTCTATTTTTTCGCCAAACGACCATTCGCCCGAAGTAGGGTTAGGCGTAGTTGGCCGTACCCCGTTTTCCCCCTGGCCATATACTTTCTGGTAATCTGTAAAATCCAGCGGTGTTTCAAACGTATAATTCGAGTTTAACGTAACGCCAATGCCCTTATTCTTACCCTTTGTTTTTGTGGTAATCATAATGACACCATTAGCGGCCCGGCTGCCATAAAGAGCGGCCGCGGGTGCGCCTTTCAGCACGGTCATGCTTTCAATATCATCAGGGTTTATGCTTCCAAGGCCATCGCCGCCATCGGCGTATACGCCACCGCCGTTAACCCCAACGGTATTGCCGTTAAAATTGGAGTTATCAATCGGCACGCCATTAATTACAAAAAGCGGGCTGCCGCCACCCGTAATGGCCGATTGGCCGCGTATGCGGACCTTGGAGGTACCGCCCGGCCCGGTGCCTAACGATGAAATATTTACACCGGCCACCTTTCCCTGTAATGCATTCATGGGATTGGAGGTGCGGTTTACCGTAAGCTCATCGGGCTTAACGATGGTAGTGGAATACCCCAGGCCCCTTTCACTTCTTTTAATACCCAGGGCTGTTACCACAACATCGCCCAGGTTTTGTGTATTGGCAGGCAAAACCGCATCAACAATTGAGCGGTTTTCCACATTCAGTTCTATACTCACAAAACCTACAGAACTAAAAACAAGTGTAACATTTGGAGCGGTTTTAATACTATAATTACCGGAAGAATCGGTGGTTGTACCTGTTTTCGTGTTTTTTACTACAACAGATACAGCCTGAAGCGGCTTACCATCCTCATCGGTTACTTTACCGGTAACTGTTTGGCTTTTAACTGAGAAAGCCAGGAGAAAAAATAAACTAAAACCAAGTAACTTTTTCCCTACGCCGGCATATCGGCACGAAGGTTCGCTTTTCATACAGCAAGTAAATTTTAGCAGTTGATAAATTCTCTAAGCACCCTTTCGGATCGCAATTATTTTAGCAATGATATTCCAACATCAACACCCAAACTTCCAATAATCTACGGTGGTGAATTTTATACAACCAATATTGATGGATTTCTTACCCGTTACTTCAATCAAATATCCGCGCAATAGCTAAGAATTTGTATTTTTAACTGCTTGCTGCATGAACCAATTTTATTTACAACAAGGCGCTGCCAAAGAACTGCAACTATTTCCGCATATTGTTGAGCTTGCTCTAAAAAAGAACAATGCCATCCGGCTGGACTCTTTGAATACAACAGCAACCAACAGCCTGCGCATCTACTATGTAATAGATGGTAAGTTTGAATGGCTTATTCACGAACGGCAGCATATTTTATATCCCGGCGATGTGGCCATGATATTGCCCGGCCAGAAATTTGGCGGCGGCAAAGGATTTCTTGATATAGGAACACTTTGCTGGATAAATATTAAAATAGAGAAAATAGAACCGGCCGGGAAATTAGTTCCGGGAAAATGGAGCAGCCTTTCTGAAAACGAAAGAACAACCATTGGCAAAATTCTTATGATGAACAACCGGTCGCTGCATTTGCAACTGAAAGAAGCAGGCTTTATTCTTGAAAAATTAAAAGCTGAATTATGCTCCCAGGAAATTGGTTTTCATACCAGGGTGAACCAATTGATAGACGAATTGTTTATTATAATTACGCGTGGGCTTACCCGGCAAAACAATACGCTGCGTAATTTTCCGCAAACTTTTTTGCAGTTAGAAGAGCAACTGCGGCAACGTTTGGATTACCAGTGGACGGTTGATGAAATGGCCGCCCTCGTTGGTCTTGGCACCACGGCCTTTAATGAGAAAGTAAAAAACTATACCGGCTTTTCCCCCTTGAATTACCTTATTAACATCCGCATATCAGAAGCTATTAAATTATTAAAACGCGGTGATGCATCGGTTACAGCTATAGCTTTGGATACGGGTTTTTATTCATCGCAGCATTTTTCAACAACATTTAAAAAATTAACCGGGTTCACGCCAAGTGAATTCAGAAAAAATAACCTGCTTCAAAAATAAATCCACAATTTTTATGGAATGCGTTATTACGATAGAATTAGGAACGAATGCAGTAAGGGTTTTCGCCTTCAGCCTTTCCGGCGAACTGCTTGCATCAATGAAAGGTTCATATCCTACATTTCATATCCGGCCCGATTACAGTGAGCAGGACCCGGAACAGATATTCATTACCATGTTATATGTTTTGAAGAACCTGCTGAATGAAAAAATCCATCCGCAGAAAATTAAAGTGCGATGTATATGCTTCAGCGCTTCTATGCACAGTGTTTTGGCAATTGATGAAAACGGAGTACCGCTGGATAATGCCATTACATGGAGTGATAACCGCGGCAAAAAAGTAGCGGCAGCACTAAATGCTTCGCCGGCCTGTAAAAAAATTTATACGGCCACGGGTACACCTATCCACCCAATGTCGCCATTAATAAAAATTGCATGGATAAAAGAGAACGATAAAGAGAAGTTTAAAAAAAGCGCAAAATTTTTATCCATTAAAAGTTATATCATTCAGCAATTAACCGGCAAATGCTGTATTGATTACAGCCTTGCTTCCGCAACAGGCCTGATGAATATCCATACACTGGACTGGGAGCCCGATGCCCTTGCATTTGCTGGTATTAAGCCGGATAAATTGCCGGAGCTTGTTCCGGTATTTCATTCGCCGGGCCGGTTACTGAAGGCTTACCAAACTTCGCTTGGCCTGCCTGCTGGTGTAAAAATTTTAGTCGGTTCGAGCGATGGCTGCCTCGCCACGCTTGGCGCCGGCGTTTGGGGCGAAGGCAAGGCCACTATTACCATTGAAGACAGCGGTGCCGTGCGTATTGTGGGCAAAAAGGTGTTGCAGGATGAAAAGCAGCGCTTCTTTAATTACCTGCTTACAAAAAACTATTATGTATCTGGCGGGCCAACTAATAATGGCGGCGTTATTTTCGATTGGTTTGCGCGGCAATTCGGCGAGTTTAAAAATCCTTTCGATATAGAATACAGTATGGATATGCTGATGAGCGAAGCTGCTAAAGTTGACGCGGGCTCTGAAGGTTTATTGTTTTTGCCGTACCTGTTGGCCGAACGGGCACCGATTTGGAACCCTAATGCAAGAGGCTGCTATTTTGGATTGAATATCAATCATGGCCGCCAGCATTTTATACGCGCCACTATTGAAGGCATTTTATACGAAATATACAGCATTGGAAAAACGCTGCAGGAACATCGCAGTATTAAAAGCCTTTCGGTAAACGGAAGCTTTGCTTCCATACCTTTTTGTGCGCAAATAATTGCTGACATGTTTAATAAACCTTTATATGCAAGCAGTCAAAGTAATAACAGCATTGGTCTCGGCGCTTTCCTGCTGAGTGCTGTTGAAATGGGTATATATAAAACGATTGATGAAGCGGCACAAACAGTTGTGGTGCCTGACAGCTATAAACCCAACAAACAAAATCATAAAATATATAATAATTATTTCCGCATTTTTGAGAGTTTAAGTGTGAAGTTGTTTGATGAGTTTGAAAATATTTCAAACCTGCAGCAACAAACCTGATGAACCTGTTTTCGCAGTTGTAAAATGTTTTAAAAATTCTTCTTTAGCTGCCAAAAGCGCAATCAAAACCTATGCGCCGCGGCTAATAATTTTTCATTCATCTATCCTTTACAATTTCCTGTTCATCTATCCAATACTTTTACATTATATAAAATAAAGCTCATGGAATTTGGCATAAGCACATTTGGAGAAATTGTTCCTGATCATAAACCAGGTAATGCAGAAAATGCGCACAGAAGGATACAGGATTTATTGGACGAAGCAAAGCTTGCAGATGCAACAGGACTGGATGTTTTTGCCTTGGGCGAACATCATCGTTCCGATTATGTTGTATCATCACCTGAAATGGTATTGGCAGGCGCCGCAACCATTACAAAAAACATAAGGTTTATAAGTGCCGTTACGGTTTTGAGCTCTTCAGATCCTGTGCGCGTATTTCAGGATTTTGCCACGCTCGATTTAATATCAAATGGCCGCGCAGAAATTATGGCGGGCCGCGGTTCATTTATAGAATCATTTCCTTTATTTGGATATAACCTGAATGATTATGATGAATTGTTTATTGAAAAGCTTGATCTTTTATTAAACATCAATCAGCATGAAAGGGTTACATGGAAAGGAACACTCCGGGCTTCATTGAATAATCTTGGAGTATATCCAAGGCCATTGCAGCGCCAATTGCCCATATGGATTGCCGTTGGCGGAACACCCGCTTCTGTAATTCGTGCAGGCAGTTTGAATTTGCCTTTAACCATTGCTATTCTCGGAGGCAGCCCGGTGCAGTTTACACAGCTTACCAATTTATACCGGAATGCTGCAAAAAAAGCCGGGCACGATGAAAGCAAGCTGCAGTTATGCATCAATGAACATTTATATGTGGCTGATACCAGTGAACAGGCCAGGGAAGAATTCTGGGTTATTTATGGAAGAATGATGAATAAAATCGGGCAGGAAAGAGGCTGGAGCCCCATGAATAAACAGCAATTTGAATACTTATGCCAGCCCGAAGGCCCGTTGCTGGTGGGCAGCGCAAAAGAAGTGGCTGATAAACTTATTTATCAATACAAATTATTTAATAACACGCGGTTTTTAGCGCAGGTAATTCATGGCGATATTCCGCAGGAAAAAATCATGCACTCCATTGAATTGTTTGGAAAGGAAGTGGTGCCTGCAGTTAAGGCGGCGTTGCCCCCATCCCCTAAAGGGAAGTAATGATATCACCGTAAACAAATGGCTGAGTTTTTGAGACTATTGTTAATCAATAAAAACATACAATGAATTCACTTGAAAATAAAGTGGCTTATATAACCGGCGGCAGCAAAGGCATTGGTTATGGTATTGCTGAAACATTATTGAAAGCAGGAATGAAAGTAGCTATCACAAGCCGCAATGCAGGCGCTGCACAAAAAGCAGCGCAATCGTTAAGCAATGATGAATCAAAAGTTCTGGCTTTACAGTCTGATGTAAGTGATGCAGAAAGCGAAACAAAAGCCGTGAATGCAGTGATAAAAAAGTTTGGCCGGTTAGATGTTTTAATTGCCAATGCCGGTGTGGGCCATTTTGCATCCATTGAAAACATAACGGCAAATGAATGGCATGAAACAATTGATACCAACCTTACCGGCGTTTTTAACAGCGTTAAGGCAAGTATTGATGCACTAAAGAAAACCAAAGGATATATTATAACTATTGCAAGTCTCGCCGGCACCAATTTTTTTAAAGATGGTTCAGCATACAATGCCAGTAAGTTCGGCTTGGTTGGTTTTTCGCAGGCCATTATGTTAGACCTCCGTGAATATGGAATTAAGGTAACTACGATAATGCCCGGTTCGGTTGCATCGCATTTTAATGATCATACACCTTCTGATGCTGATGCATGGAAAATTCAGCCGGAAGATATCGGCGAACTTGTGGAAGATCTTTTGAAAATGAATGCCCGTGCATTGCCCAGCAAGGTTGAAATCAGGCCAACTATTCCCGGTAAATAAAATCTAAACAATATTTTTTATGCCTGGCTATCTTACGGCAAGCGAACCTAAAAGAAAGGATATTGTTACAACAACCGGGGCGGCAACCAGGAATTTTACAGCAGGTTCTATCTGCCAGTTTTTAAGCAACAATGTAATGGCAATAACAGCAAGCGGGTGAAGAATATAAGTTGCATAAGCCGCCCTCGCCGTATTTTGCAAAAGCGGCGTTGTATAATTCCATTTATATTTTGCTGTTGCAAGCAAAGCCATAATAATGGCAATACCGGTAAGCTGTTCCCATACTGCGTTTAATAATGAGTTGGCCGTTCCGTTTCCCTGGAAGCTTTCAAGCGTGCTGTTTGTAAAAATCTTTACAGCATACAACAGTGGAAATGCTATAATAAATAGTAAAGCCAACCTGCCCCAGGTTTTCACTTTGGCTTCGTCAATATCATTCGGCCATTTATTCCGGCTTGCAGCAATGCCGGCAATGAACAATGCTATGTATTGTGTGAAGTGCGCAAACTGAAAACCTAATGGATGTAACACCCACCCAATAGGAAAAAATATTCTCACAACATAACTTATCAGCCCCAGCAGCAGCGCAAAAAATATGATTTTATTATTGCCAGGCAAACGATGCATGTTTTTATTACCGGGCGAAAAAATTTTTATGTATACAACATATAGCAGGGTGAAAATTAATAATGCCGCCACAAACCACATAACGCCCGGATCGATCCAGCTATCATATCCTTTTAGATATTGCATAAAGGTTGCCGGCTTTTTATAACCAAACTTATAAATGAGAAAGTTTAACAGCGGAGAGAATATAAATGAATAAAACAATAAAGGCAGTCCAAGTCGTTTTAAACGGTCAAGTGTAAATTTTGCAGCGCCTTTTTTTATATAAGATGGTGCTATAAACAAAGCTGAAAGAAAGAAGAAAAATCCCATGAAGAATGATTGATTGGTAGCAACAAACCAGGTCATAAAAATCTGTGCTGTTTCATTTGAGGTTTTATCATAAAAATACCAGCCGCCGGGTGCGCCATACGTAATACAGGTATGATGGAGGATTACCAATACAGTTAATAAAACACGGAGATTATCGATATAATTTATTTTGGTTGACGGGGAACCCTTCATGCGCAGTATTTTGCTTACAACGAAATTCAATAAAATAAGTTACACTATAATGAAGCGAAATATTATACTAACCTGGTAATTAAAAAATTGAAACCATTATATTTGAACTTCAATCGTACCACCATGAAACCTTTTAATCCAAAACTTGCATTAACAATTGCTTTTTTTCTTGCATTATTTACTTCATGTAAAAAAACTTTTAATGATACACTTCCTGTATCTGCCCAGGCTTCGGATGATTTGAGATTAAGAACAGGCAAACCTAACATTATACTTATTATAGGTGATGATATAGGATACGAAGTTCCGCAATACACAGGTGGTGAATCTTACAACACATCCAACCTGAATTTTATGGCGGCAAACGGCATGCAGTTCACCAACTTTTTTTCACATCCCGATGGACCTCCTTCCCGGCTGGCATTGGTAACCGGTAAATACAATTTCCGCAACTGGGTAAAGTTTGGATTGTTGCCGGATACATCTAAAACAATTGCCAATATGCTGCAGAATGCCGGTTACAAAACCTGCTATATAGGTAAATGGCAGTTTGATGGCGGCGATGCTTCCATAAAAAAACATGGCTTCGAAAATTACCGCGTATTCCAGCCATTTAATATAGTTGATAATAATGGCATGGATCAATACCATGGCAGATATAAATCGCCATATTTATACGAAAATGCTTCTTACCTGCCCGACAGCATTGTAAAAAATAAATATTCTGAAGACCTGTTTTATGATTATGCCAGCACGTTTATCGATAATAATAAAAACAAGCCTTTCTTTATTGAATATTCGCTAAACCTTGCACAACATCCATGGTCACCTACTCCTGATGATCCGGATTATGCCAACTGGAACCCGGACATTGATGATAGCCTGCATGAAAACAAAAAATACTTTCCGGGCATGGTTGCATACATGGATAAAATGATTGGCAGGCTTATTCAAAAAATAGATTCGGGCGGGCTTGCTAATAAAACCATTATTTTATTTACATCAGATAATGCCACCAATAAAAATATTACATCCATGTACAAAGGCTCGCCAATTAAAGGCGGGAAGAATTACACGGATAGAAGAGGCATAAGTGTTCCGCTGGTGGTATATGGCCCGGGCATCGTAAAACAGGGAGCAGTTGATACTTCTTTAGTGGATATGACTGATTTTCTCCCAACCTTCGCAGGCATTGCAAATATATCCAGGCCATCAACCTGGGGACCGCTGGACGGGATAACATTCTTTGATAATTTAAAAGGAACCAAAGGCAATCAAAGAACTTATGTTTACTGTTACTGGGACCGCGATTATATGAAAATTCCAATACCGGTAAGTTATTCTTTTGATTATAACTATAAACTTTATGATCATTGGAATGGCGGAAAGTTTTTTAATATATTTATTGATCCTTTAGAGAAGGATCGCCTATTGGATGCTGAGCTTACAATAAGCCAGAAAATGGAAAAGCAAAAATTAAAAAACATACTGAAGTCTTATGCCGGATATTAAAATATTACCTGGCAACTGCATCCTGTAAACGAATGTTGTATGATAACACCCGAAGACGCAAAAGCAATGGCTTTATCATTGGAAGGCACGGAGGAAAAGCCGCATTTTCATCGCACTGCGTTTACAGTAAACAAAAAAATATTTGCCACATTACTAGCGAGCGATGCCACTTTGAATTTAATGTTTGATCCGCAAACTCAATTCATATTTTGCCCGCCAGGCAGCGCTATTATTTTTCCTGTTCCCAATAAATGGGGATTAAAAGGTGCGACCACCATCAATCTTAAAAAGGCAAATAAAAAATTAGTGATGAGCGCTTTGAAAGAGGCATACAACCTGCGAAAGGCAAAATAATTATTTAAATAATGATGATTGCTTTTCAACAAATGTGGGTTTAATTAAATTCAAACCGCATTCAGCATTCAGTTTATCAACCAAATAAACCGTAAGCTCCGGAGATGTGGCTTCATTGTGCATGTGCATAAAGAAATAAACATCTTCTATGCCTTTGTTTAACCAGTATTTTATACGTTTTATCCAGGCATCAATCCTTGTATAATCTGTGTGATGTAAACTATTGCCTACATAACGGATAAATGTTTTTGGAACAGTAAGATGCATGTGCGCACAATCTCTTCGCCCTGCTGTATCAGTTATAACGGCGCCCATATTCAATGCATGCAATGTTTCAAATAATTCTTTGCATGCAGGTTCCTTAAACCAGTCTGCATGGCGCACTTCAACAAAGAATTGCAGGTCGGTTGGTAATGATTTTAAAAAAGCAAATAATTCATCTTTGCGTTTGGTGGAAAATGCATCGCTTACCTGTATGAAGATCGGGCCAAGGTGTTCGCCAAAAGCTAACACGCCTCTTAAAAAATCTGTAACCAAAAAAGGTTTATCGGTAAGCCTGCCAAAATGCGTAACACCTTTATACATTTTCGGACAAAACAAAAAGTCTTTGCCAAAAGCCTGCTCATTCCATTTGGCAATGCCACGGTCGCCATAAATTTTATAATGTGTTGCGTTTAGTTCAATACAATTATAATGTTGAACATAATGCTTCAGAAAATCTTTCTCTTTTGTTTTTTCAGGATAGATTTTTCCAACCCATTCAGGCCGTCCCCATTTGGCGCAGCCAACATAAACTTTGGCCATTTTATTTTTCTTGCCGGGAAGGATAGTTTTATTGAATGCAGGTTCTTTCAGCAAACTGAAATCGATGCTGTTTAATATTTCTTCCGGAACGCGGCCAAACTCCATAAGTTTTTTTACTAAGATAACACGGATTAAGCTGTATTGTTTTCATTTATTCTGCTATGCTTTTTAAACCAGCGTTTTATTACATGGCCTTTCCACATCCAAAAGCCGGAAAGCACCACTATAGGAAATAATATCCAGCGAACGGTTAAGGCAGCATAATGAATACCGGCCACAGGGCCATAAATAAAACCAACAATAGGTATGCTGAAAATAATGTGCAGCCACCGTATAATTTTTCTTTCAACAGAAGCTTTCATAAACAAAGTTTATTAGCCCCGGAAATACCGGGGCTAAGGTTAATTACTTAATTCTTGTTGAATCTGCATGTTGCCATGCACAATAGGAACCAGTGTTATTATTATGATTCCAGGCACGAAAGCGAAAAAAGAAAGCATTAGATACAAGGAATAAAACAATAACCAGTATGGCTGCAACTTTGGTAATGGTTTTTAATACCGGCCTTGCCGAGAAATTGCCAAACACATAACCAATAATAAACACCATAGCTGCAATAAATAATACTCTTAGTACAATCAAAATTCCAAAAAACATAATCTGCATTTTAATGGTTAAAAAATTATTTAAGTTGTTTTAAAAGTTCCTCTACTTCTTTTGTTCCCCAATGCGGTTCTAGTGTATTTGTTGGCGCTGCACTTAATTTTTCCTTTGCCTGAATAAGCAATTGCCTGGCTAACTTTTTATCGCCGCCATACATTTTAGGGGTTGCAAATTTTTGCCAGCCTTCCAGGTATAACATTCTTGGATTTTCGGCATTCGCCATCTTTGCTTTTTGTATATAACCGAAGGCTGTTGGGCCGTATTTAGGCCCATAAGTTTCAGGATTGATAAATACCCTTGCCTGGTTTAACATCATCTGCACACAATAAATTTCCGACAGCTCTTTTTTTTGTTTTGAAGTATCAATGAGCGATTGTGCTTTTGTTATTTCTTCTTCTGCTTTATTGGCAAAGTCTTCAATGTTATCAGGGTCTGCATTTTGTTTTAACCAGCCAATTTTTGCATTGCAGAAAGCCGCATAATAATAAGGCAGCCATTGATTTTTTTGTGCATTAGCAATGGTTAAAAATGCTGATGCAAGCTGCTCATAATCTTTAATCTTTTCTGCGTTATCCAGTTTCGTTACGTTTGTTTGTAATTGTGTATTTGCTGTCTGCGCATACAAACCGGTATACAGAAAAAGGGCTGTTGAAATAATGACTAACTTTTTCATGATTGATGTGTTTTATTGTTGAATAGAATTGTTGCAGCACAAGGGAGTGACACAACCGTGCTT
>JAEWBD010000258.1 GCA_023391315.1 Bacteroidota bacterium
ATGCGGGCCTGAGAAGAGTGGATGTATATGTAAAAGGCCCGGGTGCCGGCCGTGAAGGCGCCATTCGCGCTTTGGCAACAAGCGGCATTGAGGTTTCTATGATAAAAGACGTAACACCTTTACCGCACAACGGTTGCCGTCCTCCCAAGAAAAGAAGAGTTTAAACCAATTACGATTTCTGATTTATAGATTTTAACCCAGTTGAGTTTTTAAATCGTAAATCTAAATATTGCAAATCGTAAATTTCAATAACCGGGTGCAGCATTTATTTTAAGATTTTTAATGATGCTGCATCGTCACTAAAAAATCAAGTACATAACTATGGCACGTTACAACGGACCTAAAACAAAGATCAGCCGTATTTTCGGCGAGCCTATATTAGGCAATGGCAAATGGTTAAATAAAAACAGCAACCCTCCCGGCCAGCACGGCGCCAGCCGCAAACGCAAAACTTTAGGCGAATACGCTATTCAGCTTAAAGAAAAACAAAAAGCTAAATACACTTACGGCGTTTTAGAGCGCCAGTTTCGCAAAACATTTGATGAAGCTTCCCGTATTAAAGGCGTAACAGGTGAAAACCTTATTAAGCTGCTGGAAGCCCGTTTGGATAATACAGTTTTCCGTTTGGGTATCGCCCCTTCAAGACCGGCAGCCCGACAGTTGGTTTCTCACAAACATGTTACCGTAAACGGCGCTATTGTGAACATTCCTTCTTACCAGTTGAAACCGGGCGATAAAATTGCTTTAAAACCAAAAAGCAACGATAACAGCTCCATTACCAGCCAGGTGCGGGGCAAGAACCCTAAATTTAACTGGCTCGACTGGAATGAAACTGAAAAGCAAGGTGTTTTCATTACCTGGCCCGAAAGGGAAAGCGTTCCTGAAAACATTAAGGAACAACTGATAGTGGAATTGTACAGCAAATAAGCTATCAGCCCTGACCTATAAGCTTTCAGCTTTGCCGCTCAGGGTTCGGAACGTACAAGGGAGTGACACAACCGGCGATGCCACAAGGCTCAAAAGCCGGTAACATAAAAAATAAAAACAAAAAACAAAGGAATATAAAATGGCCATTTTAAACTTCCAGAAACCGGATAAAATTATATTACAGAAAGTAACTGATTTTGAAGGTTCTTTCGAATTTCGCCCGCTGGAGCAGGGTTACGGTTTAACCATCGGAAACGCTTTACGCAGGGTATTATTAAGCAGCCTCGAGGGCTACGCCATCACCAGCATTAAAATTGAAGGTGTTGACCACGAGTTTGCTACTATTAAAGGTGTTACGGAAGATGTAACTGAAATTATTCTTAACCTGAAGCAGGTTAGGTTTAAAAAAACAGTGGAACACGATGTAGCAAGCGAAAAAATTGTTTTAAGCGTAAAGAACAAAGCTGAATTTACTGCCGGCATGCTGAACGATGGCCTGCAGAGCTTCCAGGTAATGAACCCTGACCTTGTGATTTGCATAATGGACCAGAGCGCAAAACTGGATGTGGAATTCACTATTTCAAAAGGCCGCGGTTATGTACCGGCTGAAGAAAACCGCGCAAAGGATCTTCCGCTTGGCTATATTCCAATCGATTCTATTCACACACCTATAAAGAATGTAAAATACGCCGTTGAAAACTACCGCGTAGAACAAAGAACAGACTATGAAAAACTGTTACTGGATGTTTCTACCGATGGCACCATTAACCCGGAAGAAGCTGTAAAGCAGGCTTCGCGTATTTTAATTCAGCATTTAATGATCATCACCGACGAAAACATCACCTTCGATAATAAAGAAGACCGTAAGGAAGATGTGGTGGATGAGCAAATGCTGCAGTTACGCAAAGTGCTGAAAACGCCGCTGGAAGATTTAGACCTCTCCGTTCGCGCTTTCAACTGTTTAAAAGCTGCAAAAATCAACAGCTTAAGCGAACTGGTACAGTACGAACAGGAAGACCTGATGAAGTTCCGCAACTTCGGCCAGAAATCTTTAAGCGAAATAGAACAGGTGCTCGGCGAAAGAGGCCTGCACTTTGGAATGGATTTGTCTAAATTAGGTTTAGACGACATCAACTAAGAGCTAATAGCTGTTGGCTGATAGCTGATAGCTTTTTCATAACAGCCCTGTAATTCCTTGACACGGTACAGGACTAAAATTCAAACGTCATGCGTCACGGAGATAAAATTAAAAACTTAAGCCGCACAAAGGCACACAGGGATGCGTTGCTGGCCAACCTTGGCAGCCAGTTAATCGTTAACAAACGCATTGTAACCACATTGGCAAAAGCCAAATCTTTAAGGGTTTACGTGGAACCGCTGATTACCAAAACACGCAAAGGTGAAAGCAAGGAGCAGATAATGCACCAGCACCGCGTAGTATTCAGCTATTTAAAAGATAAACATGCTGTAAAAGAATTATTTACAGTAATTGGCCCTAAAGTGGCAAGCCGCCCCGGTGGTTATACCCGCATTATTAAATTAGGCACCCGTTTGGGTGATAATGCCGAACTGGCCCTGATAGAACTGGTTGACTTTAACGAAGTTTACGGTAAAACAGCCGCTACTACTGCTGAAGCCGGCAAGAGAACACGCCGTGGCCGCGCTAAAAAATCTGCTGAGCCTAAAGCAGAAGCTGCTGCTGAAGCAAAAGCTGAAACACCTGCAGTAGAAGATGCAACAGTGGTAGAAGAAACGCCTGCCGCACCGGTAGAAGGCGAAGCAGATGTGCAGAAAGGCACTGAAGAATAATAAGTTTCTTACTTAATATATTTAATAAAAAAGTGGTTGAGCAATCAACCACTTTTTTATTTGTATAAACCCCGATATATTTTCTTTTATAGCTTGAAAGAAGGATTTGCAGAGATTATTTGAGAAGATTAATCACTCAACTTTCCTGTTTTTCGGCATTGTTACCGGGTTTTTTGTATCCTTTTATTCATTCCTTCAACCTTTTAAGCCTTCATTCATACCTTTATATTGAATAATTACACCCTAAAACCGGTAAAACGTACCCTTTTTCCGACTTCTTCAATCCTTTTCCTGATAATTTCAATCCTTTTTCCGGTTATTTCAATCCTTTTATTGATTGTTTCAATCCTTTTTCTGGTAAAATCCAATCCTTTTTAGGGCTAAGGCACCACAATCTTGTTGTTGATACGGTTTACATCGGCCATGCGCTGGGAAGGATCGATTTCAATGGATTTAATATCTGTAAGCGGCCGTGAAATAGTGAAACTGTATTCAGGATCAACCCACTTCCACTCTTCATGCACAATGGTTTTAACGGTATCTTCTGCGGGTTTGGCCCCAAACGTTAAGTTCAGGGGCACATAATGCATTTCCCGGGTGCCATCTTTATAAGTTACCAGCACATCTGCCGGCATGGGCATTAAACCCAGGCGTTTTAAGGTGATGCGGGCATTAGCGCCGTCCACATTTATATTGCCCAGGGCATAATCAATGGTCTTGGTGGTATAAACCCAGTATTCCTTATACCATTGCAGCTCAAGGCCGCTCACTTTTTCGGCAATGCGGATAAAATCGTTGGCATTCGGGTGCTTATATTTCCATTCTTTATAATATTCCAGCAAAATTTTATCGAGATTGTCTTCCCCCACTATATAACCCAATTGCGAAAGAAATATGGAGCCTTTTGAATAGGCCGCAACAGAATAGGCATAATTAGTATTGAAGTGATCGGCATGCGTGCTTAAGGGCTCTTCCTTCCCGCTTTTCACCAGCCTGAAATAAGAATTGTAAGAATTATTGAAAGCGAAGGCTGTATCTCCCTTAAGCCAGTTGCTGGTACGCTGTTCGGCGTAAGTGGTAAAGCCTTCATCCATCCAGGCGAATAAACTTTCGTTGGTGCCCATCAAACCCTGGTACCAGCTATGCATAAACTCGTGCATGGCCGTGCCAACGCTTGCACTTTTTATAAGCGTGGCCATGGGATACTCCATACCACCGTCGCCGCCCTGTATAAAAGTGTAATTTTTGTATGGATAAGCGCCGAATGTTTTGGCAATATAGGGATAAGCCTTTTCAATGGTGTTGGCAACGGTTTCCCATGCCGGCTGCATGGAATCTACTTTTTTATACACGAAGTAAAACAACGGCCCTTCCGGCATTTGTTTTTTAATCATGGTGTAAGCGGTGTCGGCGGCCCACACAAAATCGTGCACATTCTGCGCAGCAAATTTCCAGGTAAGGGTTTTGCCGGTTGGCGCTTTAATTTTTACATTATCCGCCTGGTAACCAAACCCCACTTCATTGGGATTTTGAACCGTGCCGGAGCCAGCCAGCATATAGTTTTTATCAATAGTGATGTTTACGTTATAATCGCCCCAAACGCCGTAAAATTCACGGGCTATATAAGGGTTTGCATTCCAGCCCTGGTAATCGTATTCCACCATTTTAGGATACCACTGGCTCATGCTGTAGCGAATGCCTTCGGCATTATCCCTTCCGCTTCTTCTTATCTGCACCGGCACCTGGCAGTTAAAAGCAACCTCAAAGCTGTTTTTTGAATGAGGAAGCAAGGGCGTTTTTAACTGCACCTCCAGGATGGTTTCATGATAGATGAGTTTTTGCGCCACGCCGTTCAGCTTCACATATTCCGTGCTGTCGAAGCCAATTTCATCGGGTTGAAGTTTTTGAATGCGGTCGCGTACACGATCATCCCAGTCATATACAGGATTACCGTTGCGGTCGGTGCCCAGTTCAATTTTGCCCAGTTCGCGGCTGCGCACATCCATCATACTGTTTGGCTGAAAAGCATTCCAGTATAAATGAAAGAAAACGCGGTGCAGGGTATCCGGCGAATTATTCCAGTAATCAATTTTTTCAATGCCGGAAAGCCCGTTGGTTTCCGCATTCATTTTAACGTCGATATTGTAAGCAATGCGTTGCTGCCAGCGGTCTGGCTGAGCATTGGCAGAAAGGCAGAAAACAATCAGTAGAAACGATAAGGTGGCTGCAATTTTATTCATGCTGTAAAAAGTTATAAATACAAAAATGCCCGGCATTGCAATATCAGGTACAATTTACCAGGCACAAAAATTTTTTATAAAGTGATTGACTCTTTCAACAACCTGCCATTTACATCAAAATATAAATTCTTTTTTTGAATACCGGATTTTTGAACGTTGATGCGGTACCGCAATGGCTTGCCTAATTCCTGCACTTCAAAAGCAGCTTTCATTTCGCGGCCGGCATATTTGCTTTTTGAAAAACCATCTTTTACTTCGCCGGGCAACTGGCTGAATTCCATTTCGCGCTCACTGCCCTGCCAGTCTCCTTTTGAAGAAAAGCTTGCCGTGATAATACACTTGTTCAATTTAAAATGCGCCACATAATTATGCAGCTTATCGTGCCATTCAACATGCGTGGCATGTGGGTAACGCGTAGCAAATGCATCTGTAACCGCAGCCGGAATTTTGCCAAGCTGCGCTTTAGCAAAAAAGGTTATTGAAAACAATAATAAAAAGAAAAATGTTCGTTTCATAATCAAAGCACACCTTGCACAACAATTACAATTTCGCCCTTTACATTTTTGTTGGAGTAATAGGTACAAACTTCGGATAAAGTTCCATGATAATTCTCTTCAAACATCTTTGTTAACTCTCTGCTAACACTACATTTTCTTTCTGCGCCAAAATAGTTAATGAAATCATTCAAGGTTTTAACAAGCCTTACAGGGCTTTCATAAAAAACCATTGTTCTTTCTTCTGTTGCAAGCTGCGTAAGCAACGTATGTCTTCCTTTTTTTAGCGGAAGAAAACCTTCAAATGCAAAGCGGTTTATGGGCAGGCCGCTGTTTACCAGTGCCGGCACGAAAGCGGTTGCGCCGGGCAGGCATTCAACCTTAATATTATTTTTTAAACATTCGCGTACCAACAAAAATGCAGGATCTGAAATGCCGGGCGTGCCTGCATCGGTAATTACAGCCATGGTTTTACCCGCCTGTAATTGTTCAATTAAATGCTGCAGTATTTTATGTTCATTATGCTGATGGTAAGGCGACAAAGGCTTCTGGATTTGATAATGCTGCAGCAGTTTGGAAGAAGTGCGTGTGTCTTCACATAAGATAACATCCACTGCATTCAGCACCTCTATGGCACGGAATGTTATATCTTTTAAATTACCGAGCGGTGTGGGAACGAGGTAAAGCATGCCGGTTAGTTTTGAAATAGGTTATGCAACATGCTTATAGCTTCTTTTAATTTATCATCCTTAACCTTACTGAATTTCTTAATGATCCGCGATTGTTCAATGGTAAATAAGTTATGACATTTTATTATAGAACTTTCCGGGAGGATTCCACTTTGCAGGTTATTATCATTCAGCTCAACTGAAAAATTGTCTTTATACAGATTACTTGTTATTACACACACAACTATATCTGGAAACCTGCCGTTATAGAGATTGTTTGAAACAACAACAAGGGCAGGTCTTCTTTTAGAAGCAGATAAATCTGAATAAGGGAACGGCACCAATACAATTTCACCTTGTTTATACATTATCCCAGGCGCTTTTTTGTTCTGTATAATTTTGACCGATAACCGTATTAGCCAGGTCGCTTGTATTATCGCCCATATATAAACCATATTTCTCTTCATACAATAGCTCAACCAGCCTGTTTACTTTTTTAAGTAATGGCTGATCTCTCAATAATGCAATTTCTTCTTTCATTGCATTATACTCATCAACTGGTATTTCTATGGTTTCCTTCATGCACTAAAGTTATACAATTTACTCCACCCTCCTCCTGGTGGAAAGTATTAAAATACATTGGCAATATGACTCTCTTTAAAGCCGGGCTTAATTCACCATCTCTATCTCATAAAACTCCATTACAGGATTGGCGAGCAGCTTTTTGCAAGCTTCGTCAGCAGCAGCCTTGGCGGCCTCTTCAGAGTCAGCGTCAATTTGTAAAGTAATGTGCTTGCCTATGCGCACATCATTAATACCGTTTAAACCTAAATTCTTTAAACCTGCCTGCACGGCTTTTCCCTGTGGATCGAGCAGGTCTTTCAATAACATAACTTTTATCTGGACATTGTAAGTCATAACGAATATGGAGGTTTTATCGGTCAAACGCTTCAAAGCGCCAGGCCGGTATTTTAGTGTTTATACAGCAAAGATAAAATAACATATACCAAAAAACTTAAAGGCACGGCCAGCCAGTGAATAAAGAAAGCTGAAATAATTGCCACTGCTGCAATAATAATGAAAGGCATGAGCTTTTGTACAGTTACACCTTTAAACTTTAAAGCGAGCATGGGCCTGGTTGAAACCATTAACCAGGAAAGTATACATATTAAAGCATACCAAAACCACGGGCTGATTAAAATTTGTGTAACAACGGCATAGTCGTTCGTCCAATAGATCAAGGGGAAAGCAGCTATAACCACCCCGTTGGCAGGAATGGGCACACCTTTAAAATAAGTGGTTTGCGCTGTATCAATATTGAACCTTGCCAGCCGGTAAGCGCCGGCACAGGCCACCATAAAAGCAGGCATTAAAAACAAAGTGCTTGCATCCAGGCCGTCTTCATGCTGCGCAAAACTTAAGCGTAAAAACTGGTATATAATTAAGGACGGCGCCACGCCAAAACTTACCACATCGGCCAGGGAATCTAACTGAACACCAATGGGTGAAGCAGCTTTCATCCATCTTGCCACAAAGCCATCAAAGAAATCAACAACAGCGGCGAGCCCAATGAATAAAGATGCCATAAACATTTGCTGGGGAATACTCACGTATTGCGTGCCGAGTGCAGTAACATCGGGTGTTAATGTAAGTTCATCTGCATTGTATAAAGGCACCAGCCCCGGCTGAAGAATATATACAATAGCAATGCAGCCGAAGAAGAGATTGAGTAGTGTGATGATGTTTGGAATTTGTTTCATGGAGATTGTTTACCGATAACCGTTAACTGTTGTCCGACTCACCAAGCGATTTTATCAATGCCTGTATCATAGCAACGAGATGTTCATATTTCTGGTATTTATCGTCAAAAATACTTTCATTAATATATTTTCTTTGAATGGCAAGATACAGGCATGCAACCACTTCCAAAGCAGAACGGTTTGCAATAACAAGAAATCTTTTAAACTCTAATTTTGACTGAAGTGTTGAACCTTCTGCAATATTTAACACAACGGAATCAGCAGCACGTTTCATTTATGATGAAAGTATAAATAATTCATCTTTTGGAAAATCTTTAATCATACCGGATATTTCACCGCTCAACGCTAAAGCTAGTTGCCATATTTTAAGCTTTTCAAATTTAAAACCCATCGGTTAACGGTTATCAGTTTTACGGTTAACGTTTCATCAATCGCTCAATCTCTTCCGCTTCAATTGGAATATTTTTCATTAAATCTACATTGCCATGTTTTGTAAGCCATACATTATTTTCAATGCGGATGCCCATGTGCTCATCTTCAATATAAATACCCGGTTCAACTGTAAGCACCGCCCCTTCCTTCAATGGTTCATTAAATGGGCCAAGGTCATGCACATCCAAACCCAGGTGATGCGAAATACCATGATACAGATACTTTCTGTAAGCACGGTTCTCCCTGTCTTCATTCTTCACGTCTGCTTTTGCAAGCAACCCAATCTTTATAAAAACCTTTGTTGCCTCCTCTCCCACTTTCTCGTGATAATCTGCCAATACAACACCCGGTTTCAATAAACTTTTTGCGTAATTATGTAAATGCAAACAGGCATTATAAACCTGTTTCTGCCGTTTTGTAAATACACGGTTGGCAGGTACGGTGCGGGTGAGATCGGCAGCATAACCGGCATAATTAGCGCCAAAATCCATCAGTATTAATTCGCCGTCTTTTACTTCTTCATTATTAAAAACATAATGCAATGTTCTTGCTCTATCGCCGCTTGCAATAATGCTGCTGTAAGCTTCGCCCCTAGCACGGTTACGTAAAAACTCATGCATTATTTCAGCTTCAATTTCATATTCCATAACACCGGGTTGTATAAAGCCAAGCAGCCTGCGAAATGTTTTATCGGTAATATCAATAGCCTTCTTTATTACTTCAACTTCATACTTCGTTTTTACGGCACGCAGCTTTAATAAGATCTTTGCAGCGCGTTCATAATTATGCAGCGGATAACGTTCTTGCATTTCCTGCACAAACCGATAATCCCGCGTGGCATAATGCCCGGTTGATTTACGGTCGTGTTCATTTGTATTTAAATAAATAATATCGGCCGCATGCACCCATTTCTGCAATAAACCATCAAAAGCATCCAGCCATACAACGGTTTGTATGCCCGAAATTTCCCTTGCTTCATTTGCCCTTAATCTCTTGCCATCCCATTTTTCTTTTAATTCATCCGGCCTCACCAATACCAATACTTCGCGGTATTTTTCTTCCACGTTACCAGGAAATAAGATCACCATCGTATCTTCCTGTTCAATGCCGCAAAGCCAGTACAGGCCTGTGTTTTGCTGAAACCTGTAAGTGGCATCAGCGCTCGTTGGCACTTCATCATTGCTGTTAAAAATAGCAATACTGTTTGGTTTCATCTCTTTAATAAAACGCTTCCTGTTTTCAACAAAAAGTTTTGTATTTAATGGCAAATGTTTCATATAATATCACCCGTTTATAAATTGAAGAATAATTATTATATCACCGGCTGCAGTAATACAACGTATCACGGTTGTGTCACTCCCTTGTACTGAAATGCAAATGGCATCTGCAGGCTGCTGTTTTAAGTGGCTGCAAAAATCAAAGCTATTTCTTAATAAAGCAATTAAAAGTTTACTAATTAGAAAGTCGATAGTCCATGGTCCACAGATCATGGTGGGAATTTATAGTCTATGAAATTTTTGCGGTAACCTTCACAAAATTGATTCAGTGCATGGCCTTATCTTAGCATCATGGATAAACGTTTGTTTTTGCTGGATGCTTATGCACTCATCTTTCGCGCCTATTATGCCTTAATACGCAACCCGCGTATTACTTCAAAGGGAAGAAACACCAATGCCCAGTTTGGTTTCACCAATACATTAATCGATTTAATGAACCGGGAAAAACCTACCCATCTTGCTGTATGTTTTGATGTGGAGGGCAAAACAGAACGGCATACAGATTTTACCGATTATAAAGCCAACCGCCAGGAAACGCCTGAAGATTTAATGGAAGCCATTCCTGATATAAAAAGAATTATTGAAGGTTTTAATATTCCCTGCATTGGAGTGGAAGGTTATGAAGCAGACGATGTAATAGGCACATTAGCATGGCAGGCGCATGACGCAGGTTATGATGTTTACATGGTTACGCCCGATAAAGACTACGGCCAGCTAGTGCGCGATGGCGTAAAAATTTATAAACCGGGTTACCAGGGCGGCAGTTTTGAAATCCTCGGCCCTGCTGAAGTTTGTGCCAAATGGGATATTGCAAAAGTAGAACAGGTAATCGATATTTTAGGTTTGATGGGAGATGCTGTTGATAATATTCCGGGTATTGCGGGTGTGGGTGAAAAAACAGCCGCCAAATTGCTGAAAGAATATGGCAGCCTTGAAAATGTAGTGGCCAATGCTGAAAATATTAAAGGCGCGCTGGGCAAAAAAATTGTTGACGGGAAAGAGTCGGCGATACTTAGTAAAAAATTGGCAACCATTATAACCAATGCACCGGTTCAGTTTCAGGAAGAACAATTTTGTTTGAAGGAGTGGAATAAGCCTGCATTGATTGAAGTGTTTACCGAGCTTGAATTTAAAACCATTGGCAAAAGAATTCTGGGCGATGATTTCAACGTATTTCAAACGGCACCGGTGGGTGTACAAACAGACTTATTTGGTAATGCTATTGAAGGCGCTGTGGCAAGAACCATCATCGAAAAAACAGAAGATAAAGAAATTGATGATAAAGGGTTGGCTACATCAAAAAACATTATCAATACACCACATGAATATATTTTAGTGGATGAAGAAGAAAAGATAAAACAGTTGGTTGATGTATTAATGCAGCAAACAGAAATCTGTTTTGATACAGAAACAACCGGTATTGATGCCAATGATGCAGAACTGGTAGGTATGAGCTTTTCGTATAAACCCGGCGAAGCTTATTTTGTAACCTGCTCCACAGAATACGAAGCCACCTGTAACCTGCTTGAATTATTAAAGCCTTTATTTGATAATCCTGATCTTATATGGATTGGCCACAACATAAAATATGACCTGCTTGTTTTAAAATATTATAACCGCGAAATAAAAGGCCAGGTATATGATACCATGCTGGCGCATTATGTGGTTGAGCCCGATGGCAAGCGGAGCATGGATTTATTAAGCGCTCAATATCTTGGTTATGAACCCGTGCATATTGAAGAGCTTATTGGCAAAAAAGGCAAAGGCCAGGGCACCATGCGTGATGTTGAGATACAGAAGTTAAAAGATTATGCGGCAGAAGATGCGGATATTACTTTACAGCTAAAACATTCATTACACCCTCTACTAAAAACAAAAGAAGTAGAGCGTGTTTTTTATGAAGTGGAGAACCCGCTTGTAAAGGTTTTAACCGATATGGAATTTGAAGGTGTGATGATTGACGTTCCTTTTTTACTTAACTATTCAAAAGAACTGGAACGTGAAGCATACCAGGCGGAGCAGGCTGTATATGCCGGTGCAGGCGTTAAGTTTAATATTGGTTCGCCTAAACAGTTGGGCGAAGTATTATTTGAGAAACTCAACTTAAATCCATCAGCTAAAAAAACAAAAAGCGGCCAGTATGCAACAGGTGAAGATGTATTGATGAAACTGGCGCACAATAATCCTATCGTTGCAGATATCCTGGCTTATCGCCAGCTAACAAAACTAAGGTCAACTTATGTGGATGCTTTGCCTTCGTTGATCAACAGGAAATCCGGCCGTGTGCATACAACTTATGGACAGGCTGTTGCTGTTACAGGAAGGCTTGCGAGCAATAATCCTAATCTCCAAAATATTCCCATACGCACAGAACGCGGTAAAGAAATACGGAAGGCGTTTATTCCAAGACAGGGCAATGTTATCATCAGCGCAGATTATTCGCAAATAGAATTAAGGATTGTTGCAGCAATAAGCGGCGATGAAAACATGTGCAATGCTTTTAAAAACAATGCAGATATCCATACGGCTACGGCAGCAAAAGTTTTTAATGTGGATGCTGCAGATGTTACAAAAGAAATGCGCTACAAGGCAAAGAGTGTAAACTTCGGTATTATTTATGGCCAGGGCGCTTTTGGTTTGGCCGATAACCTTGGTATAAGCCGCACAGAGGCAAAAGAAATAATTGATAATTATAAAAAAGAATTCAACGGCATTACGACATACATGGATAACATGATCAACTTCTGCCGCGAACATGGTTATGTGCAAACATTAATGGGCCGTAAACGCTGGCTGAAAGATATTAACTCTGCCAACTTCACCGTACGCGGCTATGCAGAACGCAATGCCATCAACTCTCCTATTCAGGGCACCGCTGCCGATATGATAAAAATGGCGATGATAAAGATTCATGACTCCATGAAAAAAGAAAAATTAAGAAGTAAAATGATTATGCAGGTGCATGATGAATTGGTATTTGATGCTGTGCCATCTGAACTGGATATATTGCAGCCGCTCATCTTAAACAACATGAAAGCCGCATTGCCTTTACCGCATGATGTGCCTGTTGAAGCAGAGTTAGGCATAGGTGATAATTGGCTGGAGGCACATTAAAAAATCGTAAATTTGAGAAGCTAATATTTAGTATATGAAGTTAACAATTGCAATTGCAAAGAGGGAAGAGTTTTATATAGGAACCATCATGGAAATCCCATCTGTAATTACCCAGGGTGAGACAATTGAAGAAACACGTGAGAATCTTATGGATGCATTGGACTTATATCTAAGCAATATGCAGGAAACAAATAATCTTACAAACACTGTTTTGGAAGAAGACTTAACGCTCGGATAATGAGTTTAAAAAGAAATGAATTTTTGCAACATTTATCCAGACATCAATGTTTCTTGCAGCGTCACGGCAGTAAGCATGACATTTACAGAAATTTTGTAAACAATAACAAACAACAGTCCCAAGGCATCCAAAACTCGATAAGTTTTTGTGCGATGCGATTTGTAAACAACTTGAAATACCTAAACCATAAAATATTATACTGCCTGCCATGAATAAGAAGATAAAGAAAACCAAAGAAATCTTAAAGCCGCAGCAACAATCGCCCAAGGCATCAGAGGCTGCGCATAAGGCTGCGGAAGCAGACATTTCGAAAGACCTTGACCTTACGCCGCCGCCTGATCCTGCCACTGATCTTGATGAAGGCGAGCTGGCAAGGTTAGAAGGCGGAGATTAGCCAGGTTATGTAATTATTATGTGGAAAAAAATGTATTGCTTATAACAGCATAAAATAATATCTTGCCGCCGTTGATGCTTGCTACCGTATTGGATTGCTTATTATTCACCATTAAAAAAGTGTACTATGTCAATTCTTACACTCGAAAGGCTTTCTAAAATCTACTACCAGAAGTTTCTTAGAAAAATTGCGGAAGATTATCGCGACATTAAAGAGTATGTTGAATCTACGCCGCAGGAAACTAAAAAATTACTGCAGTTGTTCCAGTTGAGAAATGAGGCGCACCGTGAAGAAAATGGCGCAGACAATCCCAGGTTTACAGAGATCATTGAATTTCTGCGATCCTGCAAAGAGTCAAAACTGGTGATGCATATTGTAAAAGTTAAAGATCAGTTACTTACTATTTTAACAGATACTAATTATACAAAAGTTGTAGGCCTTTTATAACATTTATTCTTTCTCAGAACACAGGTGCAGGCTTTAATAGAGTTTGCACCTGTTTTATTTTATTCAAAAACCATCTGTAATTACTACTATGTTCAGCAATAAAGTTCTCCGGTTCCTGTTCAATCTTAAATTACCCTTTGCATTACAAAACGGTGTAGAAGTGCTGGATGCGCATCAGCGTAAAGATGTGCAGCAGGCATGCTCCGCATTTTATAAAAAATTTTATAATGATAATAATAAACGTCATGCATTAATAGGTATAAATCCCGGCAGGTTTGGCGGAGGCATTACCGGTATTCCTTTTACCGATCCCATCCGTTTGGAAGAAAACTGCAACATTCATAATGATTTTCAAAAAAAACAGGAATTGTCTTCCGTATTCATTTATGATATGATTGAAGCTTACGGCGGCAGCGAAGCGTTTTACAAACAATTTTATATAACAGCCATGAGCCCGCTGGGATTTATAAGAAATGGAAAAAACCTTAACTATTACGATGATAAAGTTTTGCTTAAAAACATTCAGCCTTTTATTGTTGAATGCATGCAGCAGCAAATTGCTTTTGGGTTAAAAACTGATATATGTTTTTGTATTGGCGAAGGTGAAAATTTAAAGTACCTGCAAAAATTGAATAATGAACATAAATGGTTTAGCCAAATTGAAACGCTGCCGCATCCACGGTTTGTAATGCAGTACAGGCTTAAAAGAAAAAATGAATTTATAGAATCTTATATATCAAAATTAAAACCCGTTGTTTAAAACAGGGGATTTTCATCTACAATTTGTTTTCTAAAGCCATTATTACATAGAGGTTTTATGTATTAAATTATTGGTATAAAATTGGTTTTGCTAAGGTCATAATTCATATTGACTACTAACAAATAATTTAATAGCAAGTTTGAAAAAGATCGTTATTATTACTGCTTCTGTTGCGGCCGTTCTCCTGATTGGAATATTCATTTATTTAAAAGTTCGAAAGAGTGAAGATTTTGAGCCTTTAATAAAAGCGAAGCTTCAGCAGGTTGTAAAAGAAGCCTCTGACAGCCTGTATATTTTAAACCTGGATAAAATAGAAATTGATGTTGTCGGTTCTAAAATTAAAGTACATAATGCTGAACTGTTAATTGATTCAACACGCCTTAATCAACTATTGGCAGATGGAACAGCGCCGGTTGATGTTTATAAAATTTCATTGTTTGACCTGCAAATTGATGGCTTCAACATTGCGGATTTGCTGGATAAGAAAAATATAAACCTTAATGCACTCAATATAAAAAACCCTACCGTAGAAATTTATCATCCGGTCAATAAACGGGATACGATTATTAACGATACCACCACGCTTTATTCACGCATACAAAAAAGCCTTGGCCACTTCAGCCTCCGGGATCTTTCCATTTCAAATATGAATTTCATTTATCATGATATAGCTGAAAAAAAAGAAAAGCTTACTACGTTCAGCAACGTTTCAATGCGCTTCAATAATATTGAAATTGATTCAACCACCCAGTTTGATACAACCAGGTTCCTGTATGCCAAACAGGCGAATATTTATATTCCCGGTTATACTTTCAGAACACCTGACAGCATGTATTTTTTGAAAGCTGATACGCTCATCCTGCATGCGGCGCAAAAATCAATTGATGTAGCCGGCCTTGTTTTGCAGCCCCGGTACAGCAAGCAGGAGTTTGGCAAACACCTGAAATTTTATAAAGACCGTTATGATATAAAATTCAAAACAGCCAGCTTTAATAATATTGACTGGTACAAACTCTTTTTAGGAGAAGGCTTTACGGCAAAACATGCGGAATTTAATAATGGCTCAATGGAAGTGTATGCTGATAAAAATATCCCGCCTTCAACCAAATCAAAAATCGGAAATTTTCCACACCAGTTACTGGCAAGGTTAGATATGCCCGTTGATATAGATACCATCTTAATAAAAAACTTTGAATTCACTTACAGGGAGCTTAATAGTAAAACGCAACAAATGGGGGCCGTTACATGGACCGATATAAGCGGCCAACTAACAAACGTAACCAATGTGCCTGAAAAAATAGCCGCAGATAAAATAGTAAAAGTTGCAGCAAAAAGTAAGTTGTTTAACGCTGGAAACTTTAGCGCAGTATTTCTGTTTGATATGACGAAAACAAAAGACGGCGATTTTACGCTGGACATTAACCTCGGGCCAATGGATGGCACAGTCATCAATCCCGCTTCAAAAACATTAGGCCTGTTTGAAGTAAATAGCTTGTCGATAAAAAAAATAGATGCACATATTATAGCCAACAGCTATAAGGCACGCAGTTCTGTTTTATTTGTGTATGATGATTTAAAGATTACGGCTTTAAAGAAGCAAGAGGAATCAAAAAAATTAAAAAAGAAAAAACTGGTAAGTTTTTTTGCAAACACATTCATTATTAATAAATCCAATACGATGAATGATGCCAGGCCGGAATATGTAACTTATGAACGGGATCCACAACGCTCATTTTTTTCTTTAATATGGAAATCTCTGTTAAAAGGTATAACAAATACAGCCTCCTGACAATGAAAAAATTGTTTCCAAATTATAACAAGCTTTGCATTTTAATATGTTAAGAGCTATACTTTTGCAACCAACTTTCCCTGTGTTGTAAAACATTTATTTTTACAGGCAACAACAATTAATGAACCTTTATATGGCCGATTACATTCGTTTTTTTCTTATTGATGATGACGCTGATGATGTTGCGATCTTTAAAGAAGCAGCAATGGAAGCAAACCCTGCATTGGAAATTATCAATGCCGGGAATGGGCATGAAGCATTAAAGATTTTAAAGCACAGCTCTGGTGATTATCCAAACGTTATTTTTTTAGACCTGAATATGCCACGCATGGGCGGTAAAGAATGTCTTTCCGAGTTAAAAAAAGATGCCGCCCTACGCAATATACCCGTGATTGTTTACACAACATCTTCCCAGTCGAAAGATATTGAAGAAGCCATGCTGAAAGGCGCTATGTGCTTTATTACAAAGCCCACCAGCATAAAAGAGCTGAAACACATATTATCAACGATTTCAACACATGTAAACGGTAACCTTGAAAAAACTTTGCGCAATCTGAGTAATACGTCTTCCGCTTTTATCGTTTGTTGATTTAATGTGTATTTTGCTAACTGCTTATCAAAATTATAAAACAGAAAAAGCAGTATGATTCTTATTGTTGACGACAAAAAGGAAAATCTTTTTTCACTCAAAACACTGTTACAGTTAAACCTGTATGATGTGGATACTGCTGTATCGGGAGAAGAAGCATTAAAAAAAATTCTTAAAACAGAATATGAGCTTATAATCCTCGATGTACAAATGCCCGGCATGGATGGTTATGAGGTGGCCGAAAACATTACGGGTTACAGCAAATCAAAAGATATTCCCATCATATTTCTTTCAGCCGTAAATATTGACAAGCGCTTTATTACAAAAGGTTATACTTCAGGTGGTGTTGATTATATTACCAAGCCTTTTGATCCCGATCTTTTATTGCTTAAAATAAAAACCTTTGCAAGGCTATACAAACAAACAAAAGAGCTGAATGATATTAAAAACAACCTTGCACAAAAAGTTGAAGAGAGAACGGCCGAATTAATTGAGGCTAATAAAGAACTGGAAGCAAGCAATACCGAATTACAGCAATATGCATTTATTGCATCGCATGATTTGCAGGAACCGCTTAGAAAGATCATCACGTTCAGCCAGATAGTGAGAGAACGCTTTATAGAAAACGCCGATGCAAGCCAGTACATCAACAGGATTATTGCTTCGTCTGAAAGAATGCGCACGCTTATCAATGACCTTTTAAGTTATTCCCGGCTTGCCACCGATCCGGATTTTGTAACCGCTTCGCTCAATATAGTTATCCGCGGCGCCATTACCGATCTTGAACTGGTTATTAAAGAAAAAAAAGCAACTATCAGCGTTGATAACCTGCCAACAATTGAAATGATACCTGACCAGATACGGCAGGTGTTTCAAAATATTATCAGCAACGCTATTAAGTTTTCAAAACCCGGCATTGCCCCCGAAATGAAAATATGGAGCGATTTCACAAACCAGAAATCTGCCGAAAGCAAAGCCGCCGGAATGGGTGATTATTGCCGCATCTATATTGAAGATAACGGCATTGGTTTTAATGAGCAGTATCTTGATAAAATCTTTACCATGTTTCAGCGACTGCATGGAAGATCAGAATACCAGGGAACGGGCATTGGCCTTAGCATTGTAAAAAAAATAATTGAAAAGCATAATGGTCTTGTTACGGCAAGAAGCAGGGAAAATAAGGGCACAACATTTATTTTAGTTCTGCCGGTATCGCAGGCAAAACCACCTGCTGTTTTACATAAATAAATTTAGATTATGAATTCAACCTTCAAAAGAAATCTATTGCTGCTGTATGGAATTTCTTTTTTACTGCTTATAGTGAGTGCAATAGCATCTTATGCAAGCATAAAAGGTTTATTGAACAGCCAAAGAGAAGTAGCACATACCAATGCGGTAATAAGCGAACTTGAAAATATTATATCGGCTTTAAAAGATGCCGAGACCGGGCAGCGCGGTTTTTTACTTACCGGTCAGGATCGCTTTCTTGAACCCTATACCGGATCTCTTTCAAGAACCTATACATCTATCAGTGAAGTAAAAAAGCTCAGCAATAATAATGACTTGCAGTTGCAAAGCGCTGAGCAGCTTAAACAGCTTGTAACAAAACGTTTAAGCAACCTTCAATTACTTATTGATAATAAACGCAGGGGCATAGCTCCATCTCCCGGTTCGCTGGATATGGGTAAAGTTTATATGGACAGTGTAAGGCTGTTGGTTCAAAAAATGGAAAACAGGGAAAGCGATCTTTTACAGGCCCGCACCGTAAGCCTGAACAGGCTTTCATCCTCTACCCCAACAATTATCGTTATAGCTTCTTTACTGTCTTTTGCAGTGGCATTGCTTTCTTTTTTCAGGGTAAACAGCGACCTGGAAAAGAGAACAAGACTACAGGAAGAACTTGAGCAAAAGGACAAGGATATAAATAAACGGCTTAATATTGTTCAAAGTATAGCTGATAAAATTTCAGCCGGCAATTATAAAACAAGAATAGACGATGCAGGAAAAGATGTATTGGGCAATATTTCCCTGTCACTAAATAAAATGGCAGAGTCGCTTGATTCGGCTTTTACAAACCTGTCGCATAACGAATGGCTGCAAACCGGCATGGCGGGCCTTAATGATAAAATGATTGGCGAAAAAAATCTTAACCAGCTTGCCTACAACATTATTGATTTTATAACGGCCTATACAAAAATACCGGTAGCAGCTTTTTATCTTGCCGAAAATAATTCCCTTGTATTAACGTCCGGAATTGCGCTGGATGAAAGCAAAATAAAAAAATCCATAAACCTTGGTGAATATCTTGTAGGCCAAAGTGCAAAAAGCGGCAAAGAACTTTTACTGGAAGAGATTGATGAAACGGATATGATGATATCTTTTTCATCAGGCAGTTTAAAACCTAAAAACATCATGGCGGTGCCTATTTTTTTTGAAGGCAAACTAAAGGGCGCATTAGAACTGGCTTCGCCTAAAGAAATAGATGATTTAACCAAACAGTTCCTGCGCAGTTCTGGTTATAATATTGGTATGGCCATTCACACAGCGAGAAATCACCAGCGCCTGGAGGAATTATTAGCTGAAACACAGGCCCAATCTGAGGAACTGCAAAGCCAGCATAACGAGCTGGAAAATGTTAATGCCGAACTGGAAGTGCAGGCAGAAAAACTCCAGGCTTCAGAAGAAGAACTAAAAGTGCAACAGGAAGAGCTGATGCAATCCAATGTAGAGCTGGAAGAACGGAGCCGCCTGCTTGAAGAAAAAAACGAGCTGATTCTTGAACGCAACCTTGAAATACAGGCAAAAGCGGAGCAGCTCGAATTAATCACCAAGTATAAATCTGAATTTCTTGCAAACATGTCGCATGAATTGAGAACACCGCTTAATTCCATCCTGTTATTGGCAAGATTATTATCAGAAAATCATACCAGCAATTTAAGCAAGGACCAGATTGAATATGCTACGGTTATTCAAAATTCCGGCAATTCACTGCTCACACTTATCAACGAAATACTCGATCTCTCTAAAATAGAATCGGGCAAAATGGAAATGGAGTATAGCAGTGTGGCTGTTAAAGATTTGGTGAATGAATTGAATGCATTATTCGAACCACTTGCAAAAGACAAGGATATTATTTTTAAGATTGAAACAGATGAATCGGTAAACGAAGACATAGAAACAGACCGGTTGAAACTTGAGCAAATCCTGCGCAACCTTATTTCAAATGCACTGAAATTTACTAAACACGGCTCTGTTAAGCTGAATATAAAAAAATTAAGCGATACTGTTGTTTTCACTATTACAGATACGGGTATCGGCATTCCGGCAGAAAAGCTTGAAACAATTTTTGAGGCTTTTCAGCAGGCCGACGGCTCCACCAAACGTCAATATGGCGGCACCGGGCTGGGCCTTTCAATAAGCCGTGAACTGGCCAAACTTTTATCCGGGCAAATAACCGTGAGCAGCGAAGAAGAAAAAGGCAGCACTTTTATACTCACCATCCCGGCAAACCGGAAATCATCTTATAAACCTTCCGGAAATAATGCAGCCCCGGTTGCAGAAATGCAGCCTGAAATTGTAGATACACATCTTACCAAAACACAGAACAGGGAATATATTTCAGATGTTATTCCCCAGCCTGTTCCGGACGACAGGAATAATATTTCAGCCACAGATAAAACCATCCTGATTGTGGAAGATGATACGGCATTTGCCAAATCGCTGCTTGAATTTACGAGGCGAAAAAACTATAAAGGCATTGTGGCCGTGCGTGGCGATGAGGGTATTGAACTGGCAAGAAAGTATAAGCCCAATGGCATTTTGCTCGATATACAATTGCCTGTAAAAAGCGGGTGGGAAGTTATGGATGAATTAAAATCAGATCCGGAAACAAGACCCATACCGGTGCATATTATGTCATCGTACGATGCAAAAACAAAAAGCCTGCTTTCCGGCGCTGTTGATTTTATAAACAAGCCCGTGGCTTTTGAAAAGATGAGCGCTGTTTTTCAAAAGATAGAAAATGCATTAAGCAAGTACCCTAAAAAAGTGATGATAGTTGAAGAAAATCCCAAGCATGCAAAGGCACTGGCTTATTTTCTTGAAAGCTTTAATGTTTCCGCAGAAATAAAAGATTCCATAAGCGAAGGTATAAAAGCATTGAACAAGGAAAATATAGACTGTGTTATTTTAGATATGGGCATACCCACCCAGGGTTCCTACGATACACTGGAAGAAGTAAGAAAAATGCCGGGCATGGAAAACCTGCCTATCATCATATTTACCGGTAAAAATTTAAGCCATGCAGAAGAAATGCGCATAAAACAATATGCCGATTCAATTGTTGTAAAAACAGCACATTCCTATCAAAGAATACTGGATGAAGTTTCGCTGTTCTTACACCTGGTGGAAGAAAGTAAAAAAGATAAAAAATCATCCAAGTATAAACGCCTGGGCGAGTTTGAAGAAGTATTAAAAGGCAAAACAGTTTTAATTGCAGATGATGATGTGCGCAATATTTTCTCACTTACCAAATCGCTGGAAAATTATGGCATGAATGTAATTTCAGCCATTGACGGCAAGGATGCATTAAATCAACTGTCGCAGCATAAAAACATCGACATTGTTTTAATGGATATGATGATGCCTGAAATGGATGGTTATGAAAGCACTAAACGCATTCGTGAAAACCCGAGATACAGGAAACTGCCTGTTATTGCCGTAACGGCAAAAGCTATGATGGGCGACAGGGAAAAATGCATTAATGCAGGCGCATCGGATTATATAACAAAGCCGGTTGATGCAGACCAGTTGATTTCTTTATTACGCGTTTGGTTGTATGATTAAATAGCCGGCAGAAAGCTTTTAAATATTTTATCATCCAACCTTTTCAAACGGCTTAATAATTGCTAAGCACATTCAAAGTTTTTTACCGCCTCATTTATTAAAGATTCAAGTATGATAAAACGTATAATATGTATAATGCTGATGGTTGTAACCGTAAACATTGCATTCAGCCAAAACGATGATAAGGCCAATATTCTTGCTGTTGAACGAAACGCGGCAGATGCATTCAGCAAGCACAGCATTCCAACACTCCTGGCCATTTTTACGGATGATGCAACGATCATTACACCATCCGGCCAGTTAATCACCAAGCAACAATTGCAACAAAGGGCACAGCCTATCAACGGGCTTTCGCTGTCTGATATGCAGGTAAAAATTAAAGGTAATATTGCTATTGTAACCGGCCTGCAAACAGAAACGGGGAAAGATGCTTCAGGCGGACCTTATTCATTAAAAAGCCATTTTACCGATGTGCTTGAAAGAAAGAACGGTGCATGGTTTATAACGGCCAGCCAGGCAACCCCACTTCAATAATCAGTCAATATATTTCTTAAAGATTGTTGTTGCAATATGCCCGCCAAAACCAAATGTATTGTTCATGGCATAATGCGTTTCTCTTTGCTGTGCTTTATGCAGCGTGAAATCAAACATATCTTTAAAGCCAGGTTCTATATCTGTAGAATTAATGGTAGGCGGAATTATATTTTCCTGAACTGCTTTAATGCAGGCAATAGCCTCAATGGCGCCTGCGGCGCCTAAAAGATGCCCGGTCATTGATTTTGTAGCACTGATATTTAAATTATTTGCTTTGCCGAAAACTCTTTCAGCGGCTTTAAGTTCGCTAAGATCACCTTGCTGCGTTGATGTAGCATGCGCACTTAAATAATCTATATCAGCCGGTTGAATACCCGCATCTTCCAGCGCAGCAAGCATGCCTAAATAAGCGCCCTCACCGTCGGGATGCGTTCCCGTTAAATGATAAGCATCGGCAGCCATGCCGCCGCCTGCCACTTCAGCAATAATAGTGGCGCCGCGCTTTTTTGCATGTTCCAGGTCTTCCAGTATAATTGCGCCTGCACCTTCTCCCATTACAAAACCGTTTCGGTTTATGTCAAATGGCCTTGATGCCAGCGGCGGGTTATCATTGAATGTTGAAAGCGCTTTTGCAGATATAAACCCGCCCACTGCGCTTTGGGTTATAGGCGCTTCAGAACCGCCTGTAATAATCATATCGGCTTTGCCCCATTTTATATAATTAAATGCATCAATAATGGCGGTATTGGAAGTAGCGCAGGCTGAAACGGTAGCAAAGTTGATACCTCTTAAACCATGTTTAATCGAAATAACGCCGGAGGCAATATCCACTATCATTTTAGGAATGAGAAATGGGCTAAACCTTGGTGTTCCATCGCCAAGCACAAATTCAGTTAGCTGCTCGTCATAAGTAGTAACGCCGCCATTACCTGATCCCCATATAACACCAATGCGGTTCCTGTTAAGCTCATCAAATTTTATGCGGGCATTGGCAATAGCTTCATCAGCCGCAATAATTGCATATTGGGTAAACGGGTCGTATTTACGTGCATCTGCCTTATTAATAAAATGCAGCGGATCAAAATTTTTAAGCTCGCAGGCAAACTTTGTTTTGAATTTCGTTGTATCAAATTTTGTAATCGGCCCTACGCCGTTAACGCTATTTATCAATGATCTCCAAAACTCATTAAGGTTATTACCAATTGGCGTTAATGCGCCCATTCCTGTTACAACCACTCTTTTCATTTATTATTAGTTAAGTCGTTAATAATTGTTTCTTTAATTTTCTCAAAGTCCTTTTTGGTTGTTAGCCTCGTAAGTTGTACTGCAGCCAGCATATTGGTTATTATCATTAAAGCTTTGGTCCTGGCATCAATATCAAAGTAAAAAACCTTTTTTGCACGGCCTTCTTCCAAAATCGCAGTTACCCACTCAAGTATATGTTTAACCAGTTTCTTAAGTTCATCCTGGATTTCAGTTTCTACTGTATACAGATCCGTGGCCAGGGAACCTACAAGGCATATTTTATTTTCACTTTTAGCAATGGTATATATTGAAAAAAAAGCTCCTAATTTTTTCAGGCAGTCATTATCCTGGTTCCTTTTAATAACCTCAGACAACTGTTTTTGGTGTTGGGCTATGATGGCAACCCCTAAATCAGTTTTAGTAGGAAAATGGTAATGAATGGAAGCATTTTTAATATTAAGCTGTTTGCCAATATCAGTAAAGCTAAATGCATTGTATCCTTTTGCACGAATAAGCGCATCCGCAATATTTATTATTTCAGATCTAGTATCCATTTTTAGAAACCACAAATATACTTACCTATTAGTAGGTAGGCAAGTTTGATTTATCAATATTTTATTAAACTATATCAATAAATGAAATTTTTACAGCATGCCTTTCAATGCGAGTACGAGGATAACAATGCCTAAAATGATACGGTAAACACCGAATGCTCTAAAGCCATGTTTTTGCAGGTAGCCTATAAAGGATTTTACAGCAATTAAAGCCACGATAAAAGATACCACGGCGCCAATGGCAAGCACGCTTATATTACTGCTAACCAACGTATCGGGATGATCTTTATACACATCCCAAAAACTCTTTACCGAAGCGGCAAACATGGTAGGTACAGCCAGAAAAAAAGAAAATTCAGCAGCCAGTGAACGGGTTAACTTTTGCTGCATGCCGCCCACAATCGTGGCAGCGCTGCGGCTTAAGCCGGGCAGCAATATGGCAAGGCATTGAAAACAACCGATAGCAAAAGCTTTGGGCAATGATATCTCCTTTTCATCATGAATAATATTGCGCTTGAAAAGTTTATCAATAAACAGCAGTAATATACCGCCACCAATCATAACACAGGAAATGAAGATCAGATTATCCAGCGCGGTATCAATATAATCCTTTAAGATAGCGCCAACGATAAGCGCCGGAATTACAGCAATGATGAGCTTAAGATAAAAAGTAGTGCGTTTGAAATCAAAGAATTTTTTATAGAAAATTACAACAACGGAAAGTATGGCTGCAAACTGAATAACCACTTCAAACATATCCACAAAGGGCGAAGGCTGTATGCCAAGAAAAGGATTGGCAAAGCGCATGTGAGCCGTGCTCGATATAGGGAGGAATTCGGTTAAGCCTTCAATTACAGCAATAATAATAGCCTGGAATATTGTCATAGCCTGTTTTGGTGATTATTATATTAATCGGAATGAAAAAAGAAAAGCGCTTTACAGCGCTTTATGCATTTGCGGGTTGAACAGGCTTGCGAAAGATTGCGTAAATCTCCACCAGCAAACCAAGCACAATAAGTATAGGTGCTATGGTAACCCTTGTTGTGCTGTACACAACTTTATAATCGAATGTATTGGGATCTGTATTTTTTCCACCGCTCAGCAGCACCATTCCAAGTATAATTATGATGCCGCCGATGAGCATCCATTTATAATTTTCTTTATTGAACAATGCCGGTGCATCCGTGGCTTTCGCGGTTTTTACCTGCTGAGGTTGCGGTGATGTTTGTTTTTTTAATTCAGCCATTATTATCAATTATAAACCGCAAGATAGGGATTTGGATTTTAGTTACCAGAAATTGTATATAACGGGCATAATTTTAACTAAAGCTGAATTGTTTCCGTTATGATGCACCTATTGTCAACTTATCAACCAATCAACTTCCATCCTACTCTGTCCTGAACCAATCAAAATCTACATAACCGCCTAATTCTTTAGTGGCATAATTGAACAGACAGAATTTATTACCGGTGAAAATTTTCAGGCTAAACCGCATCCCTAATTCATTACCAAGAGCTTTAAAGGTTTTATTATCAGTGCTGTATTCAAACGTGGCTTTGGAGGTAACATTGGAAGCTATGGTTCGGAAAAAAATGGTTGATACATTAACCGCTACCGAATCAACCACTTTACCATTATTCACCATGACCAGGTATTTACGGTTACCATTTTGTTTAACGCCAATATAGGCATAAGGATCCTGGAGCATGGCAAGACCTGCAATATCACCATCCTGCATGTGGGCAACATCCATTTTTGCAGTTGCAACGGTTGGAATTGCTTGATCGTGCTTAGCAAAAGGCCGTTGCGTAAGCGTATTGCGCGCCATGGTAAAATCTGATGTGATGGCAGCTGTTTTCAATCTTAAATAACCAGGCTTTTCCTCGAGTGACCATTTGGTATCATCAGGATTATGGTTCCAGCCCCATTGCATGCCTAATACCTTTCCCTTAAATTCATCGGACGTAGGAAAATCTTTAATGGGATAGGTCTTACCAACGTTAGGCTTTTTATAAGTTGTAACCGCTTTGCCATTCACGCCAATCATCGGCCAGCCATCTTCCCATGTTACAGGCTGTAAGGAAGGAAATCTTCCAAATGGTCCGCTGTCCACAAATAAAATCGTCCACCATTCGCCGGTCTGTGTTTGAATTAATGCGCCCTGGTGAATGCCATAATTAATGCCTTTGGTGGTATCATAAATAAGCAGCTTTTGTTCATACGGGCCATAAATATTTTTGGAGCGTAAAGCCACCTGCATTCCATCTCTTCCGCCATACGTGCAGTATAAATAATAATAACCATTGATTTTATACACATGCGTTCCTTCAAGCCCTTTGCGTATATCGCCTGTATAAACCAGTGAATCGGGGCCAATGGCAACAAGGCTGTCATTCACTTCCGTGATAGAAATTTTACCATACCCTTGTGCCACGTAAACCTTACCGTCATCATCAAAAAATAAACCCGGGTCATAAAATCCTTTGGGCAGATGCGTAATATGCCAGGGGCCTTCCGCCTTATCTGCAGTCAACATGAAACCGCCTTCATTCAACGTAATAAAGAGCAAATAAAATTTTCCGTTGTGATATTTTATACTCGTAGCCCACTGCCCATGCCCGTAACGATTGCAGGTATCGAGGTCGTAACATTTGCTGAAATCGAAGCGCGGTACCGCGTTGCTGCAATATTCCCAGTTAACTAAATCGTGCGATTTTAAAACAGTAACACCGGGAAATACAAACATTGTTGTTGTTACCATATAATAGGTATCGCCAACACGTATCACGTCCGGGTCAGGAAAATCTGCAGCGATCAATGGATTGGTGTAAGTGCCATTGCCATTATCGCTATGCACATTTTGTGCATTAACATTCAAATACGGAAAAGATAAAAGGAAAAAAGCTGCTATAATTTTATTCATCATTGATACTTATTTAATCACTTTTCGACATACTTACACCTGGAAAATTATTAGTCCTTAAATGCTTCAGGCACCTTCAATACCGCCTCCAATGCGGGTTTTGGGTCAAGGTTTCTGCTCCACAATAAAGGATAATTTGTCCTGCCCGGGATAGGATAACCATTCTTCCAGCTCATGCCATCCTGCACGCCCCATAAGGTTACCCTCGCAATCTTATCTCTTCGCTTATAAAAAATCTTAAACAATTCTGCATACCTGTTTGCTAAAACAGTTTGCATGCTATCCGGTAATCCATGTTGATACGGGTCAAAAAAAGTCTTAAACTCTTCCAGTTGAAATTGCTTATCCGCCATTCCCTGCCCTATTATCTGTCCTTCTTTGGTTAGCGGCAATACATCAACATCCAGTTCTGTTATCATTACTTTCACACCGCAGGCCGCATAGGCATCAATAGCATCTTCAATGTATTTTGTTTTAGGATAATTCAAACCCCAATGGCCCTGTATGCCCACACCATCAATGCGGATGCCTTGTTTCTGCAGCATCTTTATCATACGCACAATGCCATCCCTTTTTTCAGGCCGCCAGGCATTAAAATCGTTGTAGTATAATTCTGTATTGGGCGCATATTGTGCTGCAAATTTGAACGCATATTTTACCAGTGTATCGCCATTGCCAAAAGCTTTTACCCATGAGGTGTTTTCGCGGTAGCTTCCGTCATTATCTATCACTTCATTCACTACATCCCAGGCATTTACGCGGCCTGCATATCGCCCGGCCACAGCCTCTATATGGCTTCTTAACCTTTCTATCTGCTCTTCTTTTGTATTGGGCTTTCCATCTGCATTCGTAAAAAACCAGTCAGGACACTGATTGTGCCACACCAGTGTGTGCCCGATAATAAACATGTGATACTTTTCACCAAAAGCAACAAAATCATCTGCGGGACCGAAGTTGTAAACGCCGGGTTTTGGATTGATGAGCGCGGCTTTCATTACATTCTCCGGCGTTATTGCATTAAACTGTTTTATTACGATAGCCTGCGTGGCCTTATCACTGCCTGAAGTGATGCCAGGTGTAACCGCCGTGCCCATCAGAAAGGCATCTTTATAAACATCTTTTAATGTTTGCGTGTTGCTTGTGTTCTGTGCATGTGCATTCATACCAAGCACACAATTCATTATTATAAAAAAAGAGGTAAGCTGTTTCATTTATTTTGATTTTACCAAACGAACATAATAAACCGGTCCTGCTGAACTTCCATTCAGTGCTACAAATTTTATCCGCACATGATCTTTATTCTTCACCATTTCATCGGGTATCGAATAGGTTATTTCTTTGAATTGCGACAGGTTCCATCTGCCGGTATTATCTTCTGTTACTAATTTTTTATCATCTATATAAATTTCAAATTTGTGGCTGCCCCATTCGGCGCCCCAGTAACGAACCATCAGGCTCAAATCCGTTTGATTATTCGTTGCCATGTTATAGCTGAAATAACCGCCGTTAAAGGCTTCACGAAACATTTGATCCTGGTTATTGCCGGTTCTTGATTTTTCATTTTGCATCGCATGGTCAACTTCCGGTTGTTGCTCGCCGGGATTTACAAAATCAATAGTTCGTTTTTCCAACTCGAGTTTCTCTTTTTCAGATGCCGCAATAGAATCAATATATTTTAGATAACCGGCATTGCTCAATGCCATCCAATACATCATATACCTTGCATCATAAATTTGATAAAAGGGTTGCAATTCAATTTTAACCGGGTTAACCACTTTTACATCTTTAACCGTGAAGTGAAGCGGTTCATTTTTTATGGGAATTAAATCATGGGTAATTGATGAAACATTATCAGCAACAAAAATCGGCGCTTTATCCACCGGTAATTTTTTACCACTTGGAATATGTCCCCAGCGGCTGTCATCTGCTACCAGTCCCTTCATATCTTCCGTTCCTGTTTTTGCACCGAGTAAAATGGGCCCGTGCATAATGGCGATGTATTGCGGAACATCCGGTAAATGCGAGATGGTATTATGCATCGGCAAAGTAATTTCTATCACATCACCTTTTTTCCATTCGCGGTTGATAGACACGTAAGAAGAAGGGTGATTTTGAATTGAAACATCTTTACCATTCACTTTAATTTTTAGTGCGCCATCAGCCACCCACCACGGATAACGAATCATCAAGTTGAATAATGAATTCCCTTTGGTGATAAGCAACTTCGTTTTTTCTTCGTAAGGAAATTTGGTTTGCTGCTTGAAGTGAATTCCTTTTTCTTTCCAGTTTAATTCAGACGCGATAAACAGGTTTACAAATAATGAATCGCCGGAATGCGTATAAATAAATTCATTGTATTTGCCATGATTTTCCATGCCGGTTCCCACACAGCACCACATGGCTTCATTAGGCGCAGAATATACTTTATAACTTCTTGGGCGAACCGGTGTAAAATAAACGTAACCGCCGGTTTCAGGATTTTGGGTAGAAAGAATGTGGTTGTAAATCGTGCGCTCATAATAATCTGCATATTTTGCTGAAGGATTTTTTCTGAACAGATCTTCCGTTAGTTTCAGCATGTTGTTGGAGTTGCAACTTTCCGGCCCTTCCACATCATTGATAAAATCCATAGACGATGTGGCGCTTGGAAAGAATTCACGACGGCTGTTTCCCCCAAACGCTAATGTGCGATTCGTAGTAACCGTTTGCCAGAAAAAACTTCCTGCATCAGCATACTTTTTATCGCCGCTCAATTCGCCAATTCTTGCAAAACCAATCGCCTTCGGCACTTGCGTGTTGGCATGTTTGTTATCCAAATTATCAATGCCTTCAGCCATTGGATTTAACAGCATGTGATGCGAAAATCTTTTTGCAGCAATCAAATATTTTTTATCGCCTGATATGGCGTAAGCATCCGCCAGCACTTCATTCATGCCGCCCTGTTCGGTATCCAGCATGGATTGCATTTGTGCATCGGTTAAATTAGAAGTAATGTTAATCGCCCAGTCGCAAAAAAGTAAAAACATGTTTTTTGCCTGTTCATTGCCGGCATATATCCACGCATCGCGTAATCCTGCATACATCTTGTGAACATTATACCAGGGTACCCAGGCAGCGTGAAAGGCTTTGAAACTTCCGTCCTGCACCGATTTCCAAACGGCGGCGCTATTGGGAACGCCACCTACATAACCAATGCCCCAGCTTTTATTATTTCTTGCATTGGCATCCTGGCATTTTTGCAATTCAGCAATCATGTACAACATTCTTTTTTTGCATTCCGCATTGCCGGTAGCCGCATTAATGGCCATTGCCGTTAAATAATGGCCGCCAATATGCCCGTCTAATCCTTCCCAGTTGGTATAGCTTGAGTCTCTTGGTTTTAATCCCGCTTCTTTTAAATAAGGGGCCAGCAAACGGTCAACATTATATTTTAAAAGTGTTTGAATATTGAGGTCGCGTGCATGTTTAAAAGGCCCATCCAATAATTTTACTTCACTTAAATTAAATTCGTTGGGATATAATTTTTCCTGGGCATAAACCGCATTAAAAGCAAGGCTGTTTATGCCCAGGGCTGCTGAAAAAATGAATACCTTATTTAGTTGAACCCGTTTTATAAAACGTTTAATCATTGTCTTTCCTTTTAGGTTGTCCGTGTACCGGTCTTCATACACTTTTACGGCGTTTAATTCAAATAGTAAGCTACTCCTTCACCCTTGTCAACTTGGTTTCGCCTCTTTCATTTTTGGTAATGATCTGGTCATCGCTTACCAGTTCACCGGTAAAATCAATACTGTTGCCGTTAAAACTAATGCTGTAAGAAAATTTCTTTCCATCCACTTTTCCATTCTCTAATGACACTTCACCAAATTGTGATTTGATAATGCCCGTTAATGTATCTCCCTGCACTTTAAAAGTGTAATTAAATTCCATGGTGCCGTTTGGTGTTTCGCGGCTGCCTTTCCAGTTGCCGTCAATGGCATTTTGTGCTTTGGTTATCATAAACCCAAGCAGGAGTAATGCTGTGAGTAAATACTTCATAATGATTGTTTTTATTGTGTTTAAAAATTGAGTGGCTATTTTATTTTCACCGGTAAATGATTATCATTTGCTTGTTTTAATTTCAAAAATGCTTATGGAATAAGGAGCCAGTTTTGGAGAAAATGATTTCTTTATTCCTTTGATTGTTTCGGTAACAGGAATGATTTTTTCGGTTTCAGTAATTGAATTCGTTTCTTCAGGATGATTGCCTTTTACCATCACCAAATTTGCTTCAGGAACTACAGCTGAAATTCCATCAAGATTTATTTTTACCGCTTGTTTGTTTGCTGTTGTGTTTACGATTTTCAAATAGATCGTTCCCGTTGCATCATTCATCGTGGCCGAATAAAATATAGTTGGAACCAATTTAGGCGCTTTGCCTTCCGCGCTGTCTTTTTTCGAAAGCGGGGCTTTCTGCGTTGGAATATTTGCCGCCATTGCCGGCACAATTTTATTTCCCAGATAATGGCTGAATAATTTCTGTACATAATAGGATGGCGAACCGTAACTGTTCAACGCATCGTATCCTATTAAATCTGAATCCCATTGCCACGCCCTTTTTCCGTTTGCATCTGTGCTTACGTTTACCAATAAAGGTGCATAGCAAGACATGATTATCAAATCTGCATTGCGTTCCATGCCGGTCATCCAGGCGGCATCGCCAAGTGCCGCATTTAAATTAGTGGTTGGCTTGCCTTCCCTTGTGGCCCATTCGCCCACAAAAATTTTAGGCCCGTTGCGGTCGTAGGAATCGTATTGCGAAGCATTTTCCCACATATCCCATGAGTTGCGGTAATAATGTTCGTCCACCACATCTGCGTCTTTTCCCTTCACGCTCATAGCAGGATATTGAGTTTTTGGGATAGTAGAAATGCAGGTGATATTAGGATATTTTGCTTCAATGGCTTCCCTGAATTGTTTAAACCTGCCATCGTAACTATTGCTCCTGTCAAACCAGTCTTCATTACCAATTTCAACATACTGCAGTTTGAACGGCTCCGGATGCCCGTCCCTGGCGCGTTTTGCGCCCCAGTAAGTGGATGTATCGCCAATAACATATTCTATCTCATCGAGCGCATCATCCACATAAGGTTTTAAAAGCGGCCCGGCATCAATGTGGTCACCGTCCAATGAATAACCGGCATAAACGCCTAAAACCGGTTCTGCGCCCATGTTTTCTGCCCATAATAAAAATTCAAGCAGCCCCATGCCATCGGAGGCGCGATAACCCCACGAACCATTATGGCCGGGCCTGTTGGCAATGGGGCCCAGCGTTTCTTTCCAGGGAAAAGCATCCGTAATCTTCGGTCCTTCCAAAAAATTCCCGCCGGGGAAACGCAGGAACTTTGGTTTCATATCTACCAGCATTTGCATCAGGTCTGGCCGGAAACCATTGGATTGATCCTTATAGGTTGGCGGAAATAATGAAACGAGGTTGAAATAATACACACCAACTCTATCCGTAGAAATCACAAAACGTGCTTCTTTCGTAGGCTTCACATCAGCGGCCGTTGTCAGGTTCACTTCGTATTGTTTCCAGTAAATACTTTTTTCAAGATTGATCGTGCCTTTTGCATAAACCGTTTTGCCGTCATTACTTTCAATGGAAACCGTTATTGGGCCCGGTGTGTTATTTTCAATTACAGGCAGCGGCGGCTTAGTTGGCTTTGGTTCCCAGGGCCAGCGTGGCGGTTCCCTGCGGTCGGTTCCTTTTATATAAAATGAGGCTTTATAGGTAGTAGAAGGTTTTACCGGAATACCCCAATAACCTTCATTGGCAACGCCTACGTTTCCATTCGCTTTTTCAACTGTAAGCCGCAAACACGCCTGCATCGCGCCATTGAGGGCATTCCTGCGTTCATCGTTGGGCACGTGTTCTTCTGCACCTATTAATTTTATACTTGCCTGTGATGAAGGATTTTCTTTTACCAGACTCCAGCCTTCGGGTTCAGTTTTGCTGTCTTTGAAAATCCTGTTACGAATCAGTTCCGCATACAATCCGCCATCGTAAGAATGGTTAATTTCTTCCGTCATTAATCCATATAACATCGGGCTGACATCTTTGTTTGCCTGGTCTATATTCAAATTAATTTGAGGTGTTTGGGAGAAAACGGGATTGATGGTAAAGCCAACCGCAATCAGCAACAGTAAACGAAGTTTTTTCATTGATTTTTGTTTCATCTAAAAATAAAATTTTGGGTCACATTAATATTTTTTGAACCACGAAGAAACAAAGTCACCAAGGTTTGTTTGTGCTCCTTTGTGTTCTTAGTGGCTTCGTGGTTTTTTAAAATTCATTTTATTCTAAATTATTTGTTCATCCAATTATTACTTTGCATCCACTCAAATAATGGCTCCATCCATCCCGGG
>JAEWBD010000267.1 GCA_023391315.1 Bacteroidota bacterium
TTTATGCACAGTTCCAGGTAACCAATCCCAATACAAAATATGTTATGTTGCAGCATTACCTGATTATCTCGACCTATGAATTTCAGGTATTTGATGATGGCACGAATAACGTGGTTCGCTTGTCTGAATCAGCGGGCGGCAATATATCCAAGTCCACCAACCATCATGGCTATCGAACAATGACGGGCAAGACATTTATAGCTCCCGCTGCAGGACGCTATTATATAAGTGCCATTATCTACAATGGCGCTTCGGTCGCTGGAGGCTCCATGACGATTGACCAGAATTACGGCCATATGTCCTTCAAAGTCGAAAGAGCGCAATAGTCAATCCTGTTGAATAGCCACATTCGACACGGCTTGCAGCATCATTTCATAAGCTACAATGAAGTGGTATCGCGCTTCGCTTAGTTTTTGCAGATCGGCATTGGGCAACTGCTCTAACCTATGCAGGAAATTCATGTTTTGACCGTGCATAACGTCGATGCATTGGCGAAGCGAAACGGTATTATCGTTAACGGGCTTCATTTTTTATAGATATGAGACAAAAGAGTTCCGCGAGGATGCCCCTTTTCCCAGACAAACCAGGCATGAGCCGTAGGGCTTGATCCGCCGCGCTGATCCTGTGGAATATCATGGCGCCAGCAATCAGCGCGATCGCCGCAGATATAAATTCTATTCGGTGGAAGCTTTTCCCAAAAGTCTTTTCGCTTTTTACTTTCCCACCAGGCGAAACGCTGGAAACAGACAATCTTTCTCGCACCTAAATCAATCGATTTTTCGACAAATTGAACCGCTTTTGAGAAAGGTGGATTCATGAACACTGAAAATTCTCCTGGATCGCTTATCCATTGAAATGCCAGGAAATCATCTATGATTGTAGGCTCATATCCCCAATCATGAACATCCATTGAGATAACGCGTTCTGCTTTGCTTAGCGCGGCTCTGGAAAGAACGCCCAAGCCACAGCCCGCATCGAAAACAAGTGGCGTCAGGATTTCTTTTTCAAGGATAGCTTTTGCAGCCCATTCCGGTGTTTCAAAATGCTCATATTTAAGGGACAGCTCTTTGAGGGATAGATTGCTCATCTCTGATCCCAAGGCCCATCATCATAGTTAATGACATTATCTCGCTTGTCATCCTGAACAATGAGATATATCAGGTATGAAACGATGCCGACCGCAAAAGCAAGTGCGAGATAAAATAAGAGGGCCATTATTCACCTTTCGGGCAAAGCGTGTGGATTTTGTATTTCATCATGGCCTTGTCCATCTTCTTTTGTTTTTCCAGTTCGTATTTCCTCACCTCTAATCGGAATTGATATTCCGGCATGATGATAAAGAATGCGAGGTTGAGCGCGAGGCCAAGATATAGGCTGCAGATGACGAGGGTTAGAGCGCGGATCATTTCCCTTCTTTCAGATACGGCGGGATGCCTTTGTATTTTATAATATCGGCGTTCACCATGCGGTAAACATCCGAAACCCTCACCTTTGCTTTCAGCAGGTATTTCTGTATCCGGGCGCGGCGTTCTTCCGTCTCGCGGACGCTCATGTTTTTTTCCTTATTCACGGCAACCCTCTAAACTGTTCCGTTGCAGCGTAGGACAAATGTAGGACGTTAGTCAAGAGGTTTTTTAAGGGCGGAATCCTTTTCTCTTGCTCTTTTGTTCTATATCCTTAATCAGGTTATCCATATTCTTTATCATCTCTTGTCTTGTATCTTCTTTCGATTGTTTTTCTCCAGCTTCCAGTCCTGCGGCGAGAGTGCTGCCTTTTGGTGCCTTTTGTTTTATATCCTTAAGATCGGTGTCAATATCTTTTGACAACCTCTGAAGCCAATAAGCAAGATTGAATCCAGCTTTGTAATTTTTGTCTACCGTTAAATCTTCTTCCATCAGAACGTATTTTTTGCATTTTTCTCAATATAAGCCATAATGCTGTCGCGGTCATATAAGATCACCTTTGTCATTGGCTGGCTGTAGCGTATCTGCCCCTCATCTCGAAGTTTTTGCAGGGTGGTCTTTGACGTGATTTTCAAGAGCGCCATCGCTTCGGCTCCATCTATCCATTTAGATAAAGCCTGCTCTCCGTATTGCTTTTTCACTTCGGCTATGACCTCATTAAGCAAGCGGTAAAATGCCTCTTCTTCCAACGTGATGACATTCATGTTGACAAGTTATGGAGTTTCAGTAAAATAAAAAAAACTGGCAGGGCGTAAAAATGCAGCTCGAAAGGCCGGTCGGAGAGATTTGACCTATATTCGACCCGTCATAAAACAAAAAAGCTGCCACTTTCGTAACAGCTTGATTTTGAGTGCCCCAGACGAGACTTGAACTCGTACGACCGTTGCGGGTCACAGGATTTTAAGTCCTGCGTGTCTACCAGTTCCACCACCAGGGCGAAAAAAAAAGTTACCAGCTATTGCTAACTAATAACTTTTTACAGAGCGGAAGACCAGGCTCGAACTGGCCACCCCGACCTTGGCAAGGTCGTGCTCTACCAAATGAGCTACTTCCGCATTATGATTAAGAACTTTTTTGGGATGGCAAAAATAGCAATCTGCACGATACTGCAAAATATTTTTGCATTTTATTTATACTGCGGCGTATATAAAGTATTGGCAGGTATTTCCACATCCGGCTTACCCTTGTAGCGGTAAGTATAAAGATAATAACTCATGCCTGTAAAAAGGGCTATTAAACAAAGCACCTGCAGGTAAAATAAGAAGCGTGAAGAGTTTACCCAGTTATAACCAAACTCTTTGTCTTTGTATTCTGAAATATCTGTATCGTGTGACATGCTTTAGTTTTAACGCTGCAAAAATAAGGCCTCCGGTTAATATTATCTATCCTCCTTCATAATTTCTGAAAAATGTTTTTTCTTTTTTATGAAATAGGCCCAAATAAGTGATGCATTATAAACGCCGGATATTTCTTTTATTTTTTTTGAAGGAAGCTTTTGATACGTATTGCCGGCCACCATCCATTTTATGACACCTGCATGCGCCTGCAATACGGCTTTAAAAGAGGCGGCATCTTTTTGTAAAAGTGATTTAAACGCAAACACCCAGTCAAGCAAAATGCGCAATGGCATTTTCCAGACTGCCTCCGAAAACGGCAGGTTTTTAAATAACATGATAAGATTGTTCCTGAAATTAAGATAGGTTTTGCGGCTGTTTGTCCTGGCCAAAGTTCCACCGCCCACATGATACACTGTTGAAGAAGCGCAACAATATATAGCATAGCCTGTGCGCTGCAAACGCCAGCAGAGATCGATTTCTTCCATGTGCGCAAAAAAGTAAGCGTCAAAACCATTCATTTCGTGAAAACATGTTGCTCTAATACATAATGCCGCGCCGGTTGCCCAAAACACTTTTTCATTGCTGTTATATTGGCCGGTATCTTCTTCACAAACATCAAAAATTCTTCCCCTTGCAAATGCATAGCCAAGCGTATCTATCCATCCGCCACAGGCGCCTGCATATTCAAAATATTTTTTATTATGATAGGAGCGTACCTTAGGCTGGCAGGCTGCAATATTTTTATCCCTTTCCATCAATTCAATCATGTCTTCAATCCATCCCGGTGTCACTTCAACATCTGAATTCAAAAGGATATAATAATCTGATGCAACTTTTTTAAGCGCTTCATTATAACCGCCTGCAAAGCCATAATTTTTATCAAGCATGATAAGTTCTGACGATGGAAAATTATTTTTCAAATAATCAATACTGTCGTCCGTAGAGGCGTTGTCTGCTACAATAATTCTCGTATTTGGATAAGTGGATGCAAAAACCGAAGGCAGGAATTGTTCAAGGAAATTACGGCCGTTATAATTTAATATTACTATGGCTACAGCGGGGAAATTCAATTGTGTTTTATTTCAAAAATAAATGGAAAACATTCAAATTAAATTGCTAAAGTTTAATTGGCATTATCCAAAACAAATTTTAAACACATGCGCTAATTGAATCCTGTGCTTGCAGATAATTACTTTTCTTTGCATTATGCTTTACTCAATGACCGGCTATGGCCGCGCAGAAAAAACAATCGGTGGCAAATCATATTTAATTGAATTGCGTTCGCTAAACGGCAAGCAATACGATATTCGCCTTACTATGCCTGCTTTGCTCAAACCTTACGAAATTGAAATACGCAATATTTTAAATGAAGGATTGATGCGCGGCAGCATTGAATGTATCATTACTGTTTCGCAGAATGGATCTGAAAAATCTGTTAAGCTAAACAAAGCCCTGATAAGGGCTTATTACGAGCCCGTATCAGAATTGTCTGAAGAATTGGGTTTATCGCAGGAAAATGTTTTAAGCACGTTGCTGCGGATGCCGGATGTTGTAAGCACTTCCAATGAAGTAATCGCTGAAGCCGAATGGCATTTATTTGAAAACATTTTAAAAGAGGTGATCAAAGATTTAAATAACCACCGCAAAGAAGAAGGTAAAAGTATGGAAGATGACCTGCTGGCAAGAATCACCAATATTGAATTGCAGCAGGCCGCCGTTGCAGAACTTGAACCGCAGCGCCGCATTAAAATAAAAGAAGGTTTGCAAAAAGTTTTGGAAGAACATATTGGTAAAGAAAATTATGATCCTAACCGCCTGGAGCAGGAGCTGATCTATTATATCGAAAAGATTGATATAAGCGAAGAGCAGGTGCGCCTGAAAAACCACTGCACTTATTTTAAAGAAGTGCTGAATGATAATGCAATCATAAAAGGGAAGAAATTATCATTCATTTTACAGGAAATAGGAAGGGAGATAAATACAACCGGTTCAAAAGCTTATGATGCAGATGTGCAGAAATGTGTGGTATTAATGAAAGATGAACTGGAAAAAGCGAAAGAGCAAATTTTAAATGTATTGTAAGTGTATGAAGCATTTGAGGCTTTTAATCTTTATTGTTCCTGCTTTTTTATTCAGCGCCTGCAATACCATTGATGTATTTGAAAAAACAGCGCCTATTCCCCTGCACAAATGGAGCAGCGATACATCGCTGTCGTTTACATTCCAGGCAAAAGATACCCTGGCTTACTACAATATTTATTTTGTTTTGCGCCACACAGAAGCCTATCATTTCAATAACATATATATTGATTTCACCTCAACTTTTCCCGGCAAAAAATCCAAAACCCAACGATTCAATTTAGCGCTTGCCAATGGCGAAGGATGGATTGGCACTGCCATGGATGATATTATTGAACAGCGTTTATTGCTGTTTAGCAAACCTTCCAGGCTCGATTCCGGCACATACACTTTTGGCATTCGCCAGGTAATGCGCGAAGACCCGCTGGAAAATGTGTTGAATGCGGGCATAAGGGTGGAAAAGGTAGTGCAGTAAATACCATAATTATTACAGTTGATAGCAAAAATCAAACTAACATATAAGTCATTGGTATAATACTTGATTTCTTTAGCAGTAAAATTTAAATGGCAATAGCTTTTCCGATTATTGATTGGGGAAATGGCACGAATATTTACGAAGTAAACATACGTCAATACACGTTCGAAGGCACCTTCAATGCCTTTATTAAACATATTCCGCGCCTGCGTAACATGGGCATTGACATTTTATGGCTTATGCCTGTTACGCCCATCAGCGTGGAGAAAAGACAGGGCACTTTTGGCAGTTATTATGCGGCAAGTTCTTACACCAATATTGATCCTGCTTATGGCACAGAAGATGATTTCAGGGAATTGATTTCCACAGCGCATTTTTTTGGAATGAAAGTAATTATTGACTGGGTAGCCAATCACACAGGTTACGATCATCAATGGACAAAAGAGCATGCAGACTGGTACAGGAAAGATGAACACGGAAATTTTACGGAATTATACGGCTGGGTGGATGTGATTGACCTGAACTATGAAATTCCTGCTTTGCGCAAAGGCATGATAGCCGCCATGAAGCACTGGATAGAGAATTTTAATATTGATGGATTTCGTTGCGATATGGCGCGTACGGTTCCTGTTGATTTCTGGGTGGAGGCGCGTGGGGAATGCGACGCGGTAAAACCACTGTTCTGGCTGGCTGAATGCGAGATACTAAATTATCATGAGTCGTTTGATCTTACCTATGGCTGGGAAGTGATGCGTGCCTTTGATAAATATTTTAAAGGCGAAATGAAGTTTGAAGAAATAAAACCCTTGCTCATTAATTATGCGCATTATCCTATTGGTTCAAGAAAATTACTGTTTACATCCAACCACGATGAGAACACTTATCAGGGAACGGAATATGAAAAATATGGGCCAAGCGCAAAAGCAATGGCGGTGTTCAGTTGCACATGGCCCGGCATTCCGTTAATTTATTCCGGGCAGGAAAAACCAAATCATAAACGCCTTGAATTTTTTGAAAAAGATTTTATTGACTGGGAAGGCCCTGTGGAATTACATGGATTTTATAAAACATTACTTACCATTCGCAAACGCAATAAAGCATTGCAGGAAAGCGCATCTGTTTTGTTATTAACTACCAATGCACCCAATGTATTGGGCTATTTATGCAGGCGGCGCAAAGACCGGATACTTGTGTTGATGAACCTTGGAAAAGAAGCAACAACATTCTTTATAGACCATCCTGCATTACCGGGAAATTATATCAACCTTTTTTCAGGAATGCCTTTTGAAATAAAAAGAAAAGAAACGTTTACATTTCAGCCCGGCGAGTATGTGGTATATCACATAACTTATAAATAAAGTTTATAGTTTGTTTGCTACATAACGTGTTGTGCTATTAAAATTTTAGGGAGCATCTATTAAATAATGTTCTTAGCACGTCATGTCGAGGTAACGAGACATCTCTGCATAATTATAAATTCAAAATAAATTAGAGATTTCTCCTGTCGTTGAAATGACGGTTCAGCCTCCCCCCACACAGCCCAATAGCACAACACGTTACTACATAAAAAAACCGGTTAGCATTGCTAACCGGAGCGGGTAAACATAAACTGTTTACTCAAAAGCTGAGATGTTTATGAATCTCCCATAATCTTAAGGCTTATTCCCGTTTTTATGGGGTTCTTCCTTTTTATTCTTTGTGCTTGCTGCTGCAAGCTGTGTTTGGATATCTTCGTCGTAAGGATGTTCTATGCCATGCTTATCATCCGGTATCCCTAAACCGCTTGTGGGGCCACCCTTTGCTGCCAGATCTCTTTCTTCATCGGCATTAACGGCAGCATATCCCTGTTGATCAATTTTGTTATCCGGCATAATCATTAAGTTTAAAGTTATACAATTCTAATAACCTTTAAATTATCATGCCATAATTAAGGGATATGGAAATTTTAAGATTACTGAATTAAATTTTAAAACGAGCCGAAAATCTGTTGAAGGATTAGCCGCGATGCACAAATAATCGTTGTGTTTAATGGTAAATTTTATCTTAGTATCGGTGACTAATATATCTGCTGTGTTTTACTGTTGTTCCACTTCCTTTTCCATCATTAAATAAGCTTTGATAAAACCATCCAGTTCACCATCCATTACCGGCTGCACATTGCCCACCTCATAATCTGTGCGATGGTCTTTTATCATTTTATAAGGATGGAAAACATAGCTTCTTATCTGGCTGCCCCATTCAATTTTTTTCTTGCCCGCATTGGCTGCATTTTTTGCTTCTTCGCGTTTGCGCAATTCTTCTTCATACAAACGGCTCTTAAGCATTTTTAAAGCCAGTTCACGGTTTTCGCCCTGCGTTCTGCTCTGCTGGCATTCAACAATAATACCGGAAGGCATATGTTTTAAGCGAACGGCGGTTTCCACTTTATTTACGTTCTGACCGCCTTTACCGCCGCTGCGGTAAAACTCCCATTCCAGGTCGGCCGGGTTTACATTTATTTCAATCGTATCATCAATTAACGGATAAACAAAAACGCTTGCAAAAGAAGTGTGTCGCCTTGCATTACTGTCAAACGGGGAAATTCTAACCAAACGGTGCACGCCGCTTTCCGCCTTTAAAAATCCATAGGCAAAGGGGCCGTCGAATTGTAATGTTGCTGTTTTAATGCCTGCACCATCACCTTCCTGGTAATCGAGTTCTGTAACTTTCCAGCCTTGCTTATCACCATACATGTGGTACATACGCAACAGCATTTCTGCCCAATCCTGGCTTTCAGTGCCGCCGGCGCCAGGGTTTATCTGCAGTATGGCAGGCAACTCGTCTTCCGGCTGGTTAAGCGTGCTTTTAAACTCCGCGTCATCCAATGCTGTTAAGGCATTATCATAGGCTTGTTTAGCCTCTTCTTCGGTGGCATCGCCTTCTTTCCAGAAATCAAATAATACGGCAAAATCTTCCACGGCAGTTTCCACCTGCTTGTATAGTTTAAGCCAATATTCGTTTGTTTTAATTTCTTTCATAATGCCGGTGGCCCGGTCATTATCGTTCCAGAAGCCCGGCGAAAGGGAGAGCTGGCGGTCGTTCTCTATTTTTTGCGTGCGGTTATCAACGTCAAAGAAACCTCCTTATCCCGGTTAAGCGGGACCGCAATTCCTGTAATTTTTCCTGTGTCATAGCTGCGAAGATAAGGAGTGGCTTAAACTTTTAGGAAGTTCAAAGCTTCCCAAAAATTATTGCAGTGATTTTAAGATGATAGAATTTAAAACTTCAACATCAATCTTATCAAGGCTGTTAATATATAAACAACCTTTACCCGTTTTATGCTTGCCAAGTTGTTCCAGCAAATCATCATATTTATGAATGCCACCGGGAATATATAAGGCAATGTTTTGTTTGCGCGGAGAGAAGCCTATCAAACATATATCGCCTTCGTGGCCGCTTTCATATTTGTAATGATAACTGCCAAAGCCTATAATACTTGCGCCCCACATCTTGGGTGGAAGGCCCGTGGCTTTTTGCATCATTTCAATAATAGCAAAACAATCTTTACGTTTTTTTTCATCTTCCACTTTGTTTAAAAAGGCAGTAACGCTGTCTTCTGTTTGTTTTGTTTTAAGGTTAGCCATAGTACAGGTGTTTATGATAGTTTTGAGTAATGATAAATTATCAGTAATGAGTGATGAATAATAAGTGGATAAACAATGACTGGCTTTGCTTTTTTACGACTGATAACTCATCATCTTAAATAATCAGTATAGCTCTAATTTACAAAAGAATGTTGTCAATCAACCTTACATCTTCAATAAATGCAGCAGCCAGTGCAATCAATTTTTTACCGGGTCCGGCAACTGTTACTGGCAATAAGGTTTCAGTGTCGCATATTTCCACGTAATCAATTTTATCAAACCCGCCTTGCAATATTTTTTCTTTTGCGCGTTCCTTCAACCAATCAACATCTCTTTCAGTAATATGTTGTTGTATAAATTGTAAAGATTGATAAATAGCAGTTGCTTTGGTGCGTGCAGCCTCGCTCAAGCGCATGTTGCGGCTGCTCATGGCAAGGCTGCTTGTTTCCCTTGCTGTATCCACCGCTTTTATGTTGATGGAAGGATAAAAATCCTGCATCATTTTTTTTACAACAAGGTATTGCTGGTAATCTTTTCTGCCGAGAAAAAGAATGCCTGGATGTACAATATTTAATAACCTGTGCACCACATTGCATACGCCCTGGAAATGGCCCGGCCTGTATTTGCCTTCCAGTATATTCTCAAGATATCCCAATTCAAAATGCTGTAAATGCGCCGTGCCCTGTGGATAAATTTCGTTAACAGAAGGTAAAAAAAGAATGCCGGTTTTATTGGTTTCAAGTAAAAAAATATCCTGCTCAATTGTAACCGGGTATTTATCAAAATCGTTTTTATCGTTAAACTGTGTGGGGTTCACAAAAATGCTGCACACCACTATATCGCATTGTTTTTCGGCCTCTTTTATCAGGGAAAGATGGCCAGTATGCAAAGCTCCCATTGTGGGTACGAAGCCAATTTTCAATTTGTTATTGCGCAGTTTTTCCAGTTTGGTCTGCAGCGGCCGGATGGTTTTAAATAATATCATTGAAGGGATTTAACAGCGCCCAAATGCCTGTAACTCTTAATTTTCAAAGCATTTCTTTACCTTTGCACTCTTTATTTTTTTTAGCATTAGGTAAAAAACAGGTTTTTAATGTCAACAAAGAAAAGAATTTTATTCATAGCTACAGAAATGTCACCCTACCTGGAGCTTACAGAATTTGCAGAGATTGTGAACAAGCTCGCAATAAAATGTAACGATAATGGCTATGAAGTGCGTTGTATTATGCCCCGTTTTGGTGTAATTAATGAAAGAAGGCACCGCTTGCATGAAGTGGTAAGATTATCGGGCATTAATGTTTCTATTGATAATGATGACCACCCTTTACAAATAAAAGTGGCCTCTTTGCCTAATGCAAGACTGCAGGTTTATTTTTTGGATAATGAAGACTTCTTCAAGCGCAAACATATTTTTCATGATGAGAATGAGCATTGGTTTGATGACAATGATCTTCGCACCATATTCTTTTGCAAGGGTGCTTTGGAAACTGTGAAGAAATTTGGCTGGCCTCCAGATATCATTCATTGCAGCGGCTGGATGACCGGCCTCATTCCCATGTACCTGAAAACTGTTTATAAACGCGAACCCGTTTTTCTGCATAGCAAAACAGTCTTTACTATTGGTCAAAATACATTTAAAGAAAAGCTTGGAAAACATTTTCTTGAAAGAGCTGTTATTCATGCTAACATTAAAGAAAAAGAGCTGGAACCTTATAAAGATAATAACAACACGGCCATGTTCAGGGGCGGTGCACATTATGCAGATGCCATTACTTTCGGCGCTGAGAAAATAGATAAAAAACTTGTTGAAGAATTTGCCAAATCACGTGGTAAAAAAATACTGCCTTACAGCAAGGAATCTGATTTAACAGAGTATTTAGAATTGTATAACGAGCTTGCGTCGAAGTAAAATTTCATGAATTACCCTCATTTACGGCCCAGGTTTTTCCAGGGTGCTTTACTTTTTCTGGTTGTTCTTTTTTCTTGTACCAAAATAATTACCACAGACATTGGTTCAGGGTTAATTCCGCCGGTTGATGGCGTTATAACAAAGGATACTGTTATTGAAGTATCCACAAAAAATCTTGGCTTTGATACCATATCGGTAGGCATTTCAGACGACCATGTGCTGGGTTATGTAAACGACCCGGTTTTTGGAAAAACCACCGCTTCAATCAACTTCCAGGTAGCGCCGGAAACTTCTCCTTTTGCACGCGGCATTAATAAAGATAGTATCGTGGTAGATTCTGTGGTTTTATCTTTAAAATACAAAGGGGTTTGGGGCGATTCATTGCAACCCTTAAGCCTTCGTGTTTACAGCATGGATCCCGAAAATTTGTTTAACAGCAAATCATCCTATGCTAATACAAAAAAATTTATAAAAGGGCAGGAGCTTACAGAATTTAACACCGCCAAATATGTAGATATCCGCAGGCTTGATGATGTTGATACGATAAAAGGTGTGGCGGCTACTGAGATAACAACAAACCAACTCCGCATCAGGTTAAATAAATCGTTTGGTGAAAATATTCTCCGGTTAGACAGCGCCACTTACTACACCGGCGATTCTGCATTTTATACTTATTTAAGAGGCATTATGGTTGAGCCCGATGCTACAGGGCAGGCATTGATGCGCATGAACCTTACAGACACTACTACGC
>JAEWBD010000335.1 GCA_023391315.1 Bacteroidota bacterium
ACATTCAGCTGGGCAATAAAAACACAGATTATTATGAAGTATTAAGTGGTTTGCAGCCCGGCGATAAAGTGGTTACATCAAGCTATGAGAACTACGGCACGGATATGCAGGAGCTGGTGCTGAAAGGCAAGTAATTATCAGCCATCAGAAATCGGCTATCAGAGGAGCAACTCCTTAATTGATTTTTTTTCTGATAGCTGATGGCTGACATCTGATAGCCGGTAACCCGTTACAGCTTGTCGTGATAAGAATAAATCATCTTTCTTATTTCAATGATTTCTGTAACAAGTTCTTTGAACAAACGTTCATCAATAAAACTTAAATCTTTACTTAAGATTAATTGATAGTGGACCTCTGAAGAGGAACCTGCTGCTATAGTTAAAACCTTTTTAATTCGGCTACAGATTCCCTGCCGCAACCTTCAGCAATATTTGTAGGAACGAACAATGCGGAACGCTTCATTTGGGATACTAATCCAAATAATTCATCTTTTGGAAAAGACTGGGTTAACTTATAAATTTTAATTGTAAATGCATGACTTTTTTGCCAGAAATTAAGCGATTCAAAATTTCGCATAAACAGATAGTTTAAAAGGTTAAAAAAATTAATTAAAAATAAATATTATTAAAGTCTTCTTAGGCTGATTTCTGATAGCTGAAAGCTGACAACTTCTAAAACAACCAAACATGATAAAGATTTCAGAACTCGAAAAAGTTTACCGCACCGAAGAAGTAGAAACCGTTGCGCTGAATAAATTATCCTTCGAAGTAAAGGATGGAGAATTTGTTGCCGTAATGGGCCCTTCCGGCTGCGGCAAATCTACACTGCTTAATATTCTTGGCCTGCTCGATGACCCTGATGCCGGCAGCTTTCTTTTTAATAATATTGAAGTAGCGCATTTCAACGAACGCAAACGTGCCGACCTGCGCAAGCATAACATAGGTTTCGTATTTCAGAGCTTTAATTTGATTGATGAATTAACGGTATTTGAAAATGTGGAGCTGCCATTGATTTACACAGGCGTTAAAACCGCTGAAAGAAAAAAACGCGTAGAAGAAGTATTGGATAAAGTGCAGATCATGCATCGTCGCAATCACTACCCGCAGCAGTTATCAGGCGGTCAGCAACAGCGTGTAGCCGTGGCAAGAGCCGTTGTAAATCATCCTAAATTAATTCTTGCGGATGAGCCCACTGGTAACCTCGATTCAAATAATGGTAATGAAGTAATGCAGCTGCTTACAGAATTAAATGAACAGGGCACAACCATCGTAATGGTTACACACAGCGAACACGATGCACGTTACAGTCACCGCATCATCCGCATGCTGGATGGACAAACGGTTACAGAGAATATATTGATATAAAAGCCCATCCAAACCTTCCCTTTGGGAAGGCTTTGCAAGCCACAGAGTATCTAACAAGGTTAAATTATTCACGTTCTAAAAAGTCCGCTCTTTTGGAGCGGATTTAGGAAAGGCTGGCTGTCATGTTTAACAATTATCTTAAAATAGCCTGGCGCAATTTACGGCGCAGTAAAGGCTTTACGGTTATTAACATCCTTGGGCTTACCATTGGTATTACCTGTACCATACTAATTTTATTGTGGGTGCAGGATGAACTTACGTATGATAAGTTTCAAAAAAACTATGATAATATTTACCAGGTAATTGCCAACCGCGATTTTAACAACCAAGTTTTTACAGACAGGAGCATGGCATTGCCGCTTGCCGATGCACTTGAAAAAGACCTGCCGCAGATAAAACACGCAGTAGTTACAACATACCCCCAACAAAACCTGCTTGCTTATAACAATAATAAAATAAAGAAAGAAGGCTATTATGTAAGCGATCATTTCTTTGATATTTTTTCCTGGCAGTTTGTAAAAGGCAATGCTGCAACAGCCTTAAAAGACCCTAACTCCATTATACTTACCGAAGATGCTGCCAAAGCATTTTTTGGTGATGCGGACCCTATTAACAAAGTACTGACGATTGACAATAAACAATCGGTTAAGGTGGCTGCAATAGTTAAACAGGCACCCGCCAATTCTACTTTCGCGTTCGACTGGATAATGCCTTTCAACTATAACGATCCGGGTACAAAAGCTTCTATGAATGAATGGATAAATTCTTCATGGAATGTGTTTATACAGGCAATGCCGAATGCCGATACCGCCCGTTTAAACAAAGACATTACCAGGATTAAAAGGTCGCATGGCAATGATAAAATCAGCAGCTATTTTGTTTTTCCCATGAGCCGCTGGCATTTGTACAGCGATTTTGAAAACGGCAAAAACACCGGCGGCATGATTGAATACGTGCGGCTGTTTTCTATTATTGCGGTTATTATCCTGCTGATTGCCTGCATTAATTTTATGAACCTTTCTACCGCAAGAAGCGAAAAGCGGGCAAAAGAAGTAGGCATAAGAAAAACGCTGGGTTCAAACAAAAAACAGTTAATCTTCCAGTTTTACTGTGAGTCATTTATTATAACCCTGATTGCTTTTGTTCTTGCACTTATTGCAGTTGTCTTATTACTACCATCATTCAACGTGATGATTGATAAACATCTTTCTTTAAATATCATACAGCCTGCATTCTGGATAATGGCCTTCAGCATTATTTTGTTTACTGCTTTTATTGCCGGCAGTTATCCCGCATTATATCTTTCTTCCTTTAATCCGGTAAAGGTTTTAAAAGGCACCATCATTTCCGGCAAAAAAACAATTTTGCCAAGGCATATACTTGTTGTTTCGCAGTTTGTAATCTCTATATTGCTTATATCTGCTACTATTATTGTTTACCAGCAGATACAACATACAAAAGACCGTGATATGGGTTATAATCCCAACGGTCTTGTAATGATTCCTTCCACACCTGATGTTGACAAAAACTTTGCTGTTATAAAACAGCAGTTACTTGCATCCGGTATTATAACGGGCGTTACAAGAACATCATCGCCGATCACTGAAGTTTGGTGGAATACAGGAGCGCCGGATTATGATGGAAAACCTGCGAATGCCAATATTATTATGGGCGGCCTGGCAACCGATGTGGATTTTGCCAAAACAATGAACGTAAAGCTGTTGCAGGGGCACGATTTTACAGGAACGCCTGCCGACTCAACCTCGATGCTATTGAACAAAGCGGCAGTAGAAGCAATGAAGCTGAAGAACCCGGTTGGCATGCAAATGCGTTATGGTAAAACCTATACGGTAATTGGTGTAACAGATAACGTAATTATGACATCGCCGTTTGAACCGGCGTACCCGATGCTGACGGTTTATGATGGAAGCAGTTCCGGCATGGTTACAATGCGTATAAAAAGCGGCGTGCCTGCACAAAAAGCGATAGCCTTATTGGAAACAGTGTTTAAAAAAAATAATCCTTCGGTGCCGTTTGAATACCAGTTTGTGGACCAGGAGTTTCAAAAGAAATTTATAACGGAAGAATTAATTGGGAAGCTCTCTAATATTTTTTCCGTGCTGGCCATTTTTATTTGCTGTCTTGGGCTTGCAGGGCTGGCGTCATTTACCATAGAAAAACGTTTTCGCGAAATAGGCGTGCGCAAAGTGCTGGGCGCAAGCCTTCAGCAATTGCTGGTGCTTATTTCAAAAGAATTTTTAAAGCTTGTTGTAATTGCTTTTGTAATTGCTGCACCTCTTACCTATTGGCTGATGAGCAACTGGCTGCATAATTATAATTATCGCATTACTATACACCTGTGGCTTTTTGCTATAGTTGGAATTGCCATGCTGGCATTAACCTTAATTGTGGTGAGCTTAAATACAATAAGGGCGGCGATGGCCAATCCTGTCAAGAGTTTGCGAACGGAATAATAAACGGCTATGGCTGATAGCCAAAAGCAATTGCCTTTTTATAAAAATGTAAAACCATACAAAGTGCTTAATAACTTTTTCAAAATTGCATTGAGAAACCTTTGGAAAAACAAGGGTTTTTCGTTTATCAATATCGCGGGCCTTGCTGTGGGCATGGCAAGCGCCATACTCATTTTATTATGGATACAAAATGAAATGAGCCACGATAAATTCTATGCAAAAGCAGACAGGATTTACACCTTAAACAACCGCGATAAATTCAATGGTGAATTATGGGCCTGGAATACAACGCCTAAAATTCTGGCACCTACCATAAAGCTCGAATTCCCCGATGTTGAAGAGGCCGTTCGTTATAACCAGGCAACTTTTCTGTTTACCGTTGGCGAAAAACACCTAAACATCCGCGGTGCATTCAGCGATTCCGGCTTTTTCCGGGTGTTTGATTTTCCTTTTATAAAAGGCAATGCCAACCATGCATTGGACAAAATCAACAGCATTGTTATTACAGAAGATCTTTCCAAAAAATTATTCGGTAACGATGATGCATTTGGCAAGGTTATTAAAATTGACAGCTCCGATTATTTTACAGTAACCGGTGTAATGAAAAACCTCCCTAATAATACAAGCTTCGATTTTGAATACTTATTGCCCTGGGCTTACATGAAAAAAATTGGCTGGAGCGATGAATACTGGGGCAATAATTCGGTAAGAAGTTATGTATTGTTAAAGCCGAATGTAAAGCAGGCCGATTTTGACAGGAAGATTAAAAATGTAACCATCGATCACACAAAAAACGGTGAAGATCCGTCTACCACGCAGGTGTTTACACAGTTGTTTAAAGACCGTTGGCTATACTCCAAATCAGTAAATGGCCAGTATGTAGGCGGCAGGATTGAAACAGTGAAATTGTTCTTTATCATTGCCGCATTCATTCTTTTAATTGCCTGCATCAACTTTATGAATTTAAGCACGGCACGCAGTGAAAAGCGGGCGAAAGAAGTAGGCATACGCAAGGTGGCCGGCGCTTATAAATCATCGCTGGTAGGCCAGTTCATCGGCGAAAGCATTTTCCTCGCTTTCCTGGCATTTATATTGGCGGTTATTATTGTTGAAATAAGTTTACCCGGTTTCAACCATCTTGTTGATAAAAAATTATATATCGATTTCAGTAATGCTTACTTCTGGTTGTTTGCGGTTGGCTTTATTATATTCACCGGCGTACTGGCAGGCAGTTATCCTGCATTTTATCTTTCTTCATTCAAACCTGTAAGTGTCTTGAAAGGCACATTTAAAGCCAGCCATGCGTTGGTAACACCGCGAAAAGTATTGGTGGTTTTACAGTTCACTTTTGCCATAGCCTTAATTATATGCACCATTATAGTTGGCCGGCAGATAAACTATGCGCAGGCCCGCGACGCGGGTTATGTACGTGATAAACTGGTTTATACTTTCATACAGGGTGATGTTGAAAGGCATTATGATTTGATAAGAAATGATTTGCTGAGCAGTGGCGCCGCTGTGGCTGTTACAAAATCCATGAGCCCGATCACGCAACGATGGAGTGATAGCTGGGGCTGGAAATGGGATGGCTCTACGGGCGCAGATGATAAAACAGATTTTGTGATGATGGCTGCCGACGCAGATTTTGCAAAAACAATGGGCATTAAATTAGTGGAAGGCAGGGATATAGATGTGTATAAATACGCCACAGATTCCACGGCTGCTTTGCTTAATGAATCTGCAGTTAAAATCATGCGGTTAAAACATCCTGTGGGCGCTGTAATTAAAGGCCAGGGTGTGGACTGGCATGTGGTGGGTGTAATGAAAGACTTTATTTACGAATCACCTTATGAAAAGGTGAGCCAGTTAATTGTGATGGGACCAAAATCATGGTTCAATATCATTCACTTTAAATTAAATCCTGCCAATTCCACAGAGAAAAATTTAAAGCTGGCAGAAGACGTATTTAAAAAATATAACCCTCAATATCCTTCCACATTCAATTTTGCAGATGAAGGGTATGCTTTAAAATTCCAGGAAGAAAAACGCATTGGTACATTGGCAGCTTTGTTTGCAGGCTTAACCATTTTTATTTCATGCCTGGGTTTATTTGGCCTTGCAACTTACATGGCCGAAAACCGCATAAAAGAAATTGGCGTACGCAAAGTATTGGGCGCATCGGTAGCAAGTATCACCACTTTATTATCCAAAGACTTTTTAAAGCTGGTTATTATTTCAATAGTGATTGCAACACCAATAGCGTGGTGGGCTATGTATGAATGGCTTAGCAATTATACTTATAAAATAGGCATTGAATGGTGGGTATTTGTGGCTGCAGGTTTGTTATCTGTTGTTATTGCATTGCTCACAGTGAGTTACCAGGCTATAAAAGCGGCGGTTTCAAATCCGTCAAAATCATTGCGCACGGAATAAGGGCCGATATAGTGAAATCCTTTGCAGCGCAAGAGATTGATCCGTCACAGCGGACAAACTACAACGGTGGTGCACAGAGACGCAGCTGGTAACAAAAGCGGAAACGTATAGCTGCCATGAGCGTAAAAATTAAAATTCAAATAGTTGTCCCGCCTTGACTTTTGAGTTTTGATTTACAATTTAAAATGTTTTTATGTTTAAAAATTATCTCACCATTGCGTGGCGCAACCTGAAGCGCAACAAAATCTATTCATTTATCAACATTGCGGGTTTAAGCATAGGCCTGGCTTGTGCCATGCTCATTATTTTATATGTTAAGGATGAAGTAAGCTTTGATAAATTTCACCATAACGTAAACAACATTTACCGCATTGTTTCCAAAAACAAGCATAACGGCCAGGAATATAAAAGCAGTAACACGGGTTATTTGCAAGGGCCGCGATTTGCGCAAAATGTGCCGGGTATAGAAAGTTTTGTGCGCGTGCAAAGCGGCAGGGAAGACATACAATTGGGCAATGATGTTAAGAGCCAGGATGTGTTATATGTTGATTCAGTTTTCTTCAATGTATTTACTTTTCCGCTGCTGCATGGCGATGCCAAAACCTGTTTAAAAGACCCTTCTTCCATTGTTATTTCAGAAGATGAAGCAATAAAACATTTTGGTACCAAAGATGCTGTTGGCAAGATATTAATGTTGAAAAATGATTCTGCATTCACGCCGCATAAGGTAACAGCCGTTGCCAAACGCAGCCCGCAAAACTCATCCATACGTTTTGATATTTTATTACCATTTAAAGTATCTGATGCTGATGCACAGAACAACGATAACTGGTACAGTTTCTTTTTAAACACATTTGTTGTGGTCAATCCCAACAGCAATGTGGCAGCTATTGACAGCAACATGCAAAAGTTTTATGTGGCAGATGCTTCTAAAACTTTTAAAGCCATGATTGAAAAATATGGCGCCGGCCCGGATGCATCAATGGGCACTTATTACCTGCAGCCCTATACGGATATTCACATGAATAAAGAGCTGTCTGCACAAAACGGCATGGTGCATGCAAGCAACCCTACCTATTCTTATATCCTTTCAGGCATTGCCTTGTTCGTATTGCTCATAGCCTGTATCAATTTCGTAAACCTTACGGTGGCCCGTTCTGTAAAACGCGCCAAAGAAATAGGTATCCGCAAGGTAGTTGGCGGCGGCAGGAAGCAATTGATATTCCAGTTTCTCGGTGAATCATTTTTGCTTTGTTTTATTGCTTTTGCATTTGCCTTATTGCTGGTGCAATTAATATTACCTGTATTTAATGATCTCGCCAATAAAGCATTATCCGTTGTTTATTTGTTTGATGCCAAACTGATAGCCGGTTATATTGTTCTATTCTTTTTAACGAGTTTGCTGGCCGGTTTTTATCCCGCTCTTGTATTATCAGGTTATAATCCTGTTGAAACATTATACAGCCGTTTTAATATTAAAGGGAAAAGTTATTTGCAGAAATCATTAGTGGTTTTGCAGTTTGCACTTGCATCTTTTTTAATTATTGCAACGCTCACTATTTACCGCCAGTTTAATTTTCTTACACATACAAATCCCGGTTATGATGACAGTAATATTATTGAAGTGCATAAAGACAATATAAAGCGCGACGAAGCGGTTGTTTTTAAAAATGAGTTGCTGAAGAATCCAAATATTATTGGTGTGGCCTTAAAGAACGGCGGCCAATGGATGACAGGTGCCAGGACAGGTACCGATTCCAGTATTCAGTTTGATTATGAAACGGTGGATGAATCGTACATACCCATGATGAATATCCCAATAATTAAAGGAAGGAATTTTTCAAAAGATTATCCCGGCGATGCTGCCAATTCAGTACTCGTAAATGAATCTTTTGTGCAGAAAGCCGGCTGGAAAGAACCAGTTGGTGAGATTGTAAATTTCTTTTATAACAACAATGAAATTTATCATGTGGTTGGCATGGTAAAAGATTACCATAATAAATCGCTGTATCAAAAAATAGGGCCGCAGTTATTCACCATGAAGAAGGATAATCCTTATGGCTTATACGACATTAAATATAAGCCCGGTACAGAAACACAAACGTTGAATTACATAAGAAAGACATTTAAACAGGTTTATCCTTTAAGCCCGTACGATTATGTTTTTAAAGATGAGCAACGCAGAAACGAATATGAATCAGAAGCCAAATGGAAACAGATTATTTTGTTTGGCGCTGTGCTCACCATATTCATTTCCTGTATTGGATTATTTGGCTTGTCTGTACTATCGGCTGAAAAACGCACAAAAGAAATTGGTATAAGAAAAGTATTGGGCGCATCTGTAAACGTCGTTGTTATCATTCTTTCAAAAGACTTTTTAAAACTGGTGGCCATTGCACTCGTTATTGCAATACCGGCGGCCTATATGGCAAGCGATAAATGGCTGCAGAATTATCCATACCGCATTACACAAAGCTGGTGGTTATTTACTGGCGCTGCATTCCTTGTGATATTAATTGCATTGATAACCGTAAGTTTCCAGGCGGTAAGGGCGGCAGTGGCGAACCCGGTGAAGAGCTTGCGGACGGAATAGCAATAAAATTTACGGTCAGTTATAAACAGGCTCCTGAGGTTTCCGGGAAAAGCCTTCAGGGGGTTACTGTCCGCTCCTAAGATTGAAACCGTACGTTATCGCACAGTTTTTATACCGGATTGTATTTCAACTTATTGAGAATTAATTTTTTATCCCTTGGCATAGCTGTTGAAAGCTGAATTAGGCCTGTTTGAAAGAATACAGAATTTGTATACGGACAGCGATAAGCAAATCCCAACATCATGCTACAGAATTATTTCAGAACCGCCTGGCGAAACCTCACCCGCAATAAGGTGTATTCATTTATTAATATCGCCGGCATTACTATAGGCCTTGCCGCTTTTTGGTTAATTGCTTTATATGTGGGTGATGAATTGAGCTACGACCGCTCGTTTACCAATGCTGATCGTATTTACCGCATAGCCCAGCATGCCAACTGGGAAGGCGGGAGTATGAACCTCGCATTAAACCCGCCGCCGCTCGGCCCTGCAATAACAGAAAAATTTCCGGAAGTGGAACAGGTTGTCCGCATAGATGCAGAAGGCGGCGGTGTAATAAAATTTAATAAAGAAACCTTTAAACAAAACGATATTCTCTTTGCCGATAACAACTTCTTTAAAATATTCAGCTATACCTTTTTATATGGCGATGCGGCTTCGGCCTTATCCCAGCCAAATTCAACGGTTATAACAGAAAGCCTTGCAAAGAAAATATTTGGCGATGTAGCACAAGCCCTTAATCAAACTATATATTTTGGCGACAGCGAGCCTGTAAAAATTACCGGCGTTATAAAAGATGTTCCGCAGAATTCACACCTGCAGTTCAGCGGCATCCGTTCCATGTATGTTGTTTCAAACGATCAGAACACCTGGCAAAACCTTTACATGTATGATTACATACTTTTAAAGAAGGGTATTGATGTAAATGCGTTTGGGAAAAAACTGAATGCATTCGGCATGCAGACAATTGCCAAAGAAATGGGCATTAAGGATTATCGTATGGAACTGCAGCCATTAACTTCTATTCACCTTCACTCCAACCTTCAATATGAGTTAAGCACTAATAGCAGCATGAGCCGCGTTTACATTTTCATTGCTATCGGTATTTTAATTTTATTGATCGCGCTCATTAATTATATGAATCTCTCCACAGCGCGTTCTGCAGTGCGGGTAAAGGAAATTGGCATAAGAAAAGTCATCGGTTCATCCCGCGGTAACCTTGCCGGTTTGTTTATTGCAGAAGCTTTACTGGTTACATTCATTGCAGCTTTTATTGCAATATTCCTTGTTGAAGCAAGCATGCCCTTCTTTAATAAAGTAGCGGGCAAAGAGTTGGATATATGGCGCTTCGGAACATATTATACTATCGGGTTTGTAATTGTATTTGCTTTGCTCGCCGGTCTTATAAGCGGCAGTTATCCTGCATTGTTCCTGTCGCGTTTTAAAATGATACCATCATTAAAAGGCCAGTTGGGCAATATGCAAACAAGTGCATTGCTGCGCAAATCCCTTGTAGTATTCCAGTTTGTGATAGCAGTATTTCTTATAAGCGGCTCCTTTATTATTTACAAACAAATGCAGTATGTAAATAATAAAGACCTTGGCTTTAATAAAGCGCAGGTATTAACCTTTCATATTGATGATATGAAAGTGCGCAATGAAATTCCCGCCCTTAAAAATGCATTGCTCCAGAGCCCGCTTATTGAAGATGTTGCCGTTGCGGGAAATACTGTTGGCGATAATTACCTCGGCGGCCACGATTTTGCGTTTGAAAAGAATGGCGTGATGCAATCATCATCAACCATGGCAAAACAATTATATGTTGATGATGATTTTCTAAAAACAATGAACATTCAATTGTTGCAGGGCAGGAACTTTTCAAAAAATATGCAGACCGATCAATACGGCGCCATGCTCATCAACGAAACATTAATGAAGCAGTTGGGTTACACAAATGCCGTTGGAAAAAAATCTGAATACCGGGTAAACCAGTTTACAGAAATGAGCCATCGCAATATAATTGGTGTTGTAAAAGATTTTCACTTTTCATCGCTGCAGCACAAAATTGAGCCAATGGTATTGATGCTGCCGCCTGCAGCAAACGAGCAGGATAATCTTTATGTAAAAATCGCAAAAGGCAAAATTGCAGCGGGCCTTGCTTATCTTAAAAAAACCTACGCGAATTTTGATCGCCAGAATACGGCCGATTTTAATTTCCTTGATGAAGCTTTCGCCAAACAATATGCGGCAGAACAAAAACAGGAACAGCTTTCATTTGTATTTACCCTGCTTGCTTTTATAATAGCCTGTTTGGGCTTAACAGGACTTGTAATGTTTACCGTGTCGCAGCGTATAAAAGAGATTGGTATAAGAAAAGTGCTGGGCGCATCCGTAGCTTCTGTAACACTGATGCTTGGCAAAAGCTTTATGCAACTGGTATTGATAGCAACTGTAATTGCAATGCCGGTTGCCTGGTTTGCCATGCATAAATGGCTGCAGGATTTTGCTTACAGGATAGATATTAAATGGTGGATGTTTTTAATACCGGGATTAATGGCCGTAGGCATAGCATTAATTACGGTTTGTGCACAGGCAGTAAAAGCGGCATGGGTAAACCCGGTGAAGTCGTTGCGAACAGAATAAAAACTTTCGGAAACCCTGTAAATTTCCCAAAAGCTGAAAACAGCCGTTAACTAATAATTAAAAAATAAATGTTTAAAACATATTTAAAAACAGCGTGGAGAAACCTGCAGCGGCATAAGAGCAATTCTTTTATAAATATTGCAGGCCTTACGGTTGGCTTTGCTGCTTTCCTGCTTATTTTCCTGGTAATTCAATATGAGCAAAGCTTTGAAGATTTTCACGAAAACAAAAATGAAATATACCGCGTGGTGCGTATTGGCCGTGCCAAAGAAAACCGTGAATACAGAACCGGCGTTCCTCTCCCGGTAACGCAGGCTATCCGCTCCAATTTCCCGCAACTTAAAAATGTAGCAGCTATCTCCGGCGATAATGATGTACAGGTACGTATAACGGGCACAGATGGATCAGTGCTGAAAAATTTCAAGGAACAGCATGTAATGATTGCTGAGCCATCATTTTTCCAGATGTTCAATTTTCCGTTTATTGCCGGCAACAGTAAAACAGCGCTGAACGATGTAAATACAATACTGCTTACAAAGGATGTTGCAAAAAAATATTTTGGAGACTGGCATGCTGCAATGGGGAAAACGGTGAAAGTGTACGGCGAAATAATGAAGGTAACGGGCGTTTTGGATAACCTGCCTGTCAATACAGACTTTCCATTGAGCGTTGTTGTATCTTATGCAACGCTGATGAAGTTTTCAGATCCCAATGACTGGGGCAGTATTTTAGATGAGAATTATTGTTTTGTGCAGCTTAATAAAAACGCCTCCAGAGAGCAGTTCGATAAATTATTAAGCCAATTTACTGATAAATATATCAGGCCTGTTAATCCGGGCTATTTTCTTTCATTACAACCATTAAAAGAAATTCATTTCGATAACCGGTATGGCAATTTTACAGGCAGAACATTTAGCGAAGACCTTATTCTTGCGCTAAGCATTATCGGTATTTTTTTGCTGGTAATTGCCTGTGTAAACTTCATTAATGTAACTACGGCCCAGGCAATAAACCGGGCGAGGGAAGTGGGCGTAAGAAAAGTATTAGGCAGCAGCCGCAGGCAACTTGTAATGCAGTTTTTGGGCGAAACAGGCATTACAACATTCATTGCTTTACTTGGGTCCGTTATTGTTGCACTGGCTTGTTTATCGTTAGTAAATTCCCTGCTCGGCGTTCATATTACTTCTGCCAGTTTATTTACCTCAAAATTTATTACGGGCATACTGGCTGCATTTGTTGTTGTTACATTTTTATCGGGGTTCTATCCTGCATTGGTTTTATCAGGATTTAAGTCGGTTAATGTTTTAAAAAGCGCGGTAACCGTGAGCGGCAATAAGGGAATTTCATTAAGACGGGGGCTGGTTGTATTTCAATTTGTAATAGCACAATCACTTATTATCGGCACCCTGATCGTTGCATCGCAAATGAATTATTTCCGCAATGCAGATTTAGGTTTTGATAAGCATGCGGTTATTAATGCCAGCTTTCCAAAGGACAGTATCAGTAAAACAAAAATGGATTTTATTAAAAATGAAATAGGGAAAATAAACGGTGTGCAGCAGGTAAGTTTTAGTGTATTTATGCCTTCAGGCGGTGGCAACTGGGCCACTGATTTGCGAACAGTTGAAAACACCGACATGCAAAAACCAAATATGATTGTGCAAATGAAACCGGCAGATACAGCCTTCTTTAATTTGTATGATTTAAAACTGGTTGCGGGCAGAAAATATTTTGCATCGGATACAATCCGTGAATTTGTAGTAAACGAAACAGTGGTAAGAAACCTTGGATTGACTTCTCCCGATAAAGCTATTGGTAAAATGATATCTGTTGCAGGAAAGCTTGCACCCATTGTTGGCGTGGTGAAAGATTTTCATACCTTCTCATTGCGCGATGCCATCAGCCCAACCGTTTTAACTGCAATGAAGCCGCAATACGGTGTTGCCAACATTAAGATTGATATGCAAAAAGCAAAATCGGTGATTAGTGATCTAAAAAAATTATGGGGCAAATATTATCCTGATTATGTTTTTGAATATGGCTTTCTTGATAAAACTTTAGAATACTATTACCAACAGGAAAATGAGTTAGCTGTTTTGTATAAAATATTTTCAGGTATTGCCATTGTTATTTCCTGTCTTGGCTTGTATGGTTTAATTTCTTTTATGGCAGTTCAGCGCAGGAAGGAAATTGGTATTCGCAAAGTACTTGGTGCGCCAGTACGTGATATCGTGGTGATGCTTTCAAAAGAATTTACGTTTTTAATTGTTATTGCATTCCTGATTGCATCGCCAATAGCATGGTATTACATGCATCAATGGTTGCAACAATATGCTTATCGTATTGATATTAATTATTGGTTTTTTATTACCACTATTTTTTGCTCATTAATTATAGCATGGCTTACTGTTGGTTACACAGCAATAAAAGCTGCATTGGCAAACCCGGTGAAGAGTTTAAGAACAGAGTAAAAACTTTTGGAAGGCTTGAGCACTTTTCAAAAGTTATAATGATGAAGATAAGTGCTAAATAAAGAGAATGGTAAATTAAATAACGTGAAGATAAACGCCTGCAGCTCAAAGCTTGCTGCCAATAAAATATATTAATAGAAATTAAAAGCATGCTTAGAAATTATTTCAGGATCATCCGTCGTAACATGGCCCGCAATAAAGCGGTTACTTTCATCAACATTGCGGGGCTCGCATTGGGAATGACTGTAACCATTATTATAAGCTTATGGATATGGCGGGAATTATCGTTCAATAAAAACTTTTCTAATTATAAAAGCATTTCGCAGGTTATGCTTACCGGCACTTTCAGTGGTGAAGTAAGCACAGATGTGGGTTGTTCAATACCATTGGCTGCCGAATTGAAAAACAGGTTTGGTTCAGATTTTAAACAGGTGGCGCTTACATCGAAAGCAGAAGATCATATCATTGCAATCAACGATGCGAAACTCAGTGCCAATGGCATTTTTGCGCAGCCCGGATTTATTGATATGCTGGGTTTCTCTGCCTTGAAAGGTTCTGTAAAAACACTGGAAGACCCGTCATCCATTATCATTAGCGCCTCGCTTGCAAAGGCCCTGTTTGGCGATAAAGATGCCGTTGGAAAAATCATTAAAATTGACAATAAGAGCAACCTGAAAATAACAGGCATTTATAATGATCTTCCTTCAAACTCTTCTTTTGCCAATCTGAAATATATCGGGTCCTGGAATTATTTTATGCCAAAAGGCGATGAAAAAAATGATGCCTGGAATGTTTGCTGGTATAATTTATATGTGCAATTGAATAAGGGTATTCATAACGATGATGTATCCCGAAAAATAGCCGGTTTGATGAGCGAGCATCTTACAGATATCAAACCTGTGTTATTGCTTCACCCGATGGAAAGATGGCATTTGTATTCAACTTTTACAAATGGTGTAAATACAGGCGGCCAGATTCAGTATGTATGGATGTTTGGTTTGATAGGATTTTTTGTGTTGCTGCTGGCATGCATCAATTTTATGAACCTTTCTACAGCACGCAGCAGCAAGCGTGCAAAGGAAGTAGGCATTTTGAAAACAATTGGTTCGGCAAGAAAACAATTGATACTCCGCTTCCTTGGTGAATCAATTATTATAACAATTATTGCATTTATTATCAGCCTTGTTTTAGTACAAATTAGTTTGCCCTGGTTCAATACACTTATCAGCGCTGATATTGCAATACCATTCAATAATATTTATTTCTGCATTGCCTGCATTTCATTTGTGTTAACCACGGGCATTGCAGCGGGCCTCTATCCTGCATTTTATCTTTCATCTTTCAAGCCTGCTAAAGTATTGAAAGGTGGTTTCCAGGCCGGAAAAGCCGCAGCTACTTCACGAAAAGCATTGGTAATAGTGCAATTCTTTACCTCCATCTTTTTAATAACAGCAACACTTATTGTTTTAAAACAGTTGAATTATGCCAGGAACAGGCCGTTAGGTTATTCAGCAAATGGGTTAATAAATATTGCAATTAAAACGCCTGAATTGCAAACACATTATAATGCTTTCAGAAATGACCTGTTGCAGTCCGGTGCTGCTGTTAATATTGCAACATCTTCAGCGCCTGTAAACCAGTTAAAATTATCAGCAGGTGGATATTCATGGGATGGATTAGACCCCGACGTGCAGCCGGTTTTTGGCACCGTATCAGTTACAGAAGATTTTGCCAATACGGTACAATGGCGTTTTATAAAAGGAAGGAATTTTTCACGCAGCTTTATTACAGATTCATCGGGTGTTATACTCAATAAAAAAGCGCTGGATTATATGAATATCCGGGATGCTGTTGGAAAACAACTCGATTACCGCGGCAACACTTTTACCATTATCGGCGTAATTGATGATGCCATAATGGGCTCACCGTTTTCCTCTGTTGTTCCTACGGCTTTCTTTCTTGCACAACAGCCGATGAATTATATGACGGTAAAGCTTTCTCCTTCAATAAGTGCACAACAGGCATTGCAAAAAGTGGAGAAAACTTTTAAACAATACAGCCCTGCGGCGCCATTCGTTTACAGCTTTGTTGATGATGAATATGCGAAACAATTCAGTACTGTAGAAACAACCGGAACGCTTGCAGGTGCATTTGCGGTGCTGGCAATAATTATATCCAGTCTTGGTTTATATGCTTTGGCTTCATTCATGGCCGAACAGCGTATAAAAGAAATAGGCATCCGCAAAGTACTGGGTGCTTCAGTTGGAGGTTTATGGAAATTACTTACGGGCGAGTTTATGCTGCTGAACTGCCTTGCTTTTTTACTGGCCGTGCCTGCAGTGTGGTGGAGCATGAATGCATGGCTGAATGGTTATGTATATAGAACAACCATATCATGGCAGGTGTTTGCTTTTGCCGCAGCCATAACGGTTATAATAACATTGCTTACGGTAAGCTTCCAGGCAATTAAAGCAGCTATTACAAATCCTGTGAAAAGTTTGCGAACGGAGTGAAACTCTGGAAGATTATGAATTTTCCAAAAGGTTATAATGAGAGATAAATGATAAATAAAGTAGTGAATTAAATAACGCAAGTTAAGAGCCTGCAGCTTGAAACTCGCAGCTAAATAAACAACTATATGTTTAAAAACTATTTCAAAACCGCCTGCCGGAATCTGATGAAGAACAAGGTTTTTTCTTTCATTAATATTCTCGGCTTAACCATTGGCATAACTGTTTGTATGATGATCTTCCTGTTCATCATGAATGAATTTAGTGTTGATAATTTTCAAAAGGATGGCAACCGCATTTACCGGGTGATGCGTGGCTTTGAAAAAGACGGGCAGTCACACGGTGTAGCCTATTTATCCGGCATGTATGCGCCTGCTTTATTGAACGATTTTAACGGACAGGTTGAAAATGTAGTCCGCATAAATCAGAATGATAACCTCATTACTATCGGTAACCGTTCCTTTCATGAAAAGAAAATAATTGATGCCGACAGCAATTTTTTCAGCTTCTTTTCTTTCCCTTTATTAAAAGGTAATCCGCAAACCGCATTACAAAATCCGCATAGCGTTGTGCTAACCGAAACTACAGCAAAAAAATATTTTGGAGGTATTGATAACGCTTTGGGAAAAACAATCTTGCTTGATAAAGACACGCCGCTTAAAGTTACCGGCATAGCAAAAGATGTTCCCTCCAATTCCCATCTCTCATTTGACCTGGTACTTCCGCTTGAAAATTATAAAGACAGAAGCTGGATGACCACCTGGATCAATAACGGCATATTTACTTACGTCCGGCTAAGCCCGCATACAACGCAGGCGCAGATAGAAAAGCAGTTGCCGCAGTTTATAGAAAAATATATGGGCAGTGATATGCGTAAATACGGCCTGCATTTCACGCTCTCGCTTACACCTTTAAAAGATATTTATTTCGAAACGCCTTCTGAATTTGGCGGTGTTATTAAGCATGGCGATAAAACCGTTGTTTACATTTTTCTTTCCATCGCCGTTTTAATATTATTGATAGCCTGCATCAACTTTATGAACCTTTCTACCATTCGTGCAGCAGAGCGTTCAAAAGAAGTTGGGTTAAGGAAAGTATTGGGTGCATTGCGTAACAGCCTTATATGGCAGTTTATTGGTGAAAGCGTTTTGCTCACTACTGTTGCATGCATACTTTCTGTTGCGCTATTATTACTGGTAATGCCCTGGTATAACCAGTTACTTGGTTATTCATTAACTGTTTCATGGAATGCTTTGCCCGTCTATGCATTCCTCACCGGCATTATTATCGTCGTTGGATTCCTGGCAGGCAGTTACCCGGCATTTGTGTTGTCGGCGTTCTCCCCTGTAAATGCATTAAAAGGTAAATTAAAACTGGGTAAGGGCGGTGCTTCCTTCAGGCAGGCACTGGTAATAGTGCAGTTCAGTATTTCTGTATTCCTTATTATTGGCACCATAATCATTATGAAACAAATGAGCTATGTAAAAAACAAGCAGCTGGGTTATAACAAAGAACAAACCGTGATTGTACCGATTGACAACAATGACATTTATAACAACATGAATGTGTTTAAAACAGAACTGCAAAACAAAAGCGCTGTGCAGTCGGTATCATTAATGTCTGGTGAGCCGGGCGGTTTTTTTGATGGCCATGTGTTTGATGTGGAAGGGCACAATGAACGATGGAATGCAAGAACAGAATTTGCCGATTTTGAATTTGTAGAAACGCTTGGGTTGAAAATGATTGCAGGCAGGGACTTTTCGGCGCAGTTTCCAACAGATACAACTGATGCGGTATTAATAAATAAAACAGCTGCAGCAAAGCTTGGATGGACGCCGCAGCAAGCCGTTGGTAAATGGATACAGAATACTATTCGCGATAATGCAAAGCGTAGAATAATAGGTGTGGTGGATGATTTTAATTTTCAAACATTAAAAGAAAATATAGAGCCGCTGGTTATTTCTCCTGCAGATGACAGAAGAGTTATCCTGGTAAAGTTAAAACCGGGGAATGTTCAATCAGGCATCAATCTCATAAAACAGGAATATAGCAGGGTGGCGCCGGCTTATCCGCTTGAGTACAGATTTTTAGATGAGCAGTTTAATGATATGTACAAAAAAGACCTGCGGCAGCAAACCATATTAACCGTATTTGCCGGCCTCGCCATATTTGTTGCATGCCTTGGCTTGTTTGGACTTGCCTCATTCACGGCTACCAAACGTTTTAAAGAAATTGGTGTAAGAAAAGTGCTGGGCTCATCGGTGCAGAACATTGTTGTATTACTTTCAAAAGATTTATTAAAACCCGTACTGATCGCCACCTGCATTGCATTGCCGGTGGGTTATTGGGCCATGAATAAATGGCTTCAAAATTTTGCTTATAAAACTTCAGTGAGCTGGTGGGTTTTCCTGGCGGCGGCGGCAATCACCTTTGGCATTGCCTTTATCACGGTAAGCATAAAAGCAATAAAGGCAGCAACAGTAAACCCGGTAAAAAGTTTAAGAACAGAATAGTCGTTAAAAGATTATAATTTAAAAATTATTGTGGTATACATGAGCATCGGTAATGAATAATGAGATAGTAAATTAACTAACGTAAAGTTGAAGATCTAAACTCACTAAATAAACCATCTTGTTATGTTTAAAAATTATATCAAAACAGCATGGCGCAGCTTATGGAAAAATAAGTTTTATACAGCCATTAATATTCTTGGTTTATCAATCGGGCTAACTACCGCCATCTTATTACTGTTATGGATACAGGATGAAAGCAGCTTTGATAAATTTAATAAAGATTATAACAGAATTTATAACCTGAGCGCTCATTTTGATGCCAACGGAAAAGAACAGGTTTGGGGCGGTGTGCCGGGGCCTTTATACAAATATGCACGTTCATTGTCGCAGGTAGAAGCGGTAACAAGAGTGAATGATGACTGGGGCATCACTTTTCATCAGCCAAACGATAAGAAGCTTATTTCGGGACTGCATGTAGCATACATTGACAGCAGTTTTTTTTCAATCTTTAATTTCAATACCATTAAAGGCGCAGCCAATAATTTATTTACTGCTACCAATAATATTCTGCTTACAGAAGAAACGGCAAAAAAGATTTTCGGAACAGACGATGTTGTTGGCAAAGTAGTAAGCTGGGATACCGCAAGCTTTATTGTTACAGGCGTATTGCACAATCTTCCTCAAAATTCTTCCCTGCGTTTTGATGCTTTATTCCCCATGAGTTTATATGCCAAAATGTTTACAGCTTGGGGTGGCAATGGCGACTGGAAAACCATTGATGAAGACCTCGGCAATTATGCTTACGACACCTATGTAAAACTGCAGCCCAACACAAATTTTGCAGCTATAGAAAGCGCTTTAACCAAAGCGTACAAAGATGCCCGCAATGGCGACAGCAAAACAAAATTTATGCTGCAACCTTTGTCCGAAAAACATCTCATATCGGCTGATGGCAATAAATCGGGTTTGCGTATTGTGCAGGTATTTACAATCATCACTATTTTATTACTGGCTATTGCTGCGGTTAACTATGTAAACCTGTCAACTGCACGTGCCATGGCAAGGGCAAAAGAAGTAAGTGTGCGTAAAATAATCGGCGCGAATAAATGGCAGTTATTTATACAGTTTGTTGCAGAAACGGTTATCATATTCGTTATTGCCGCAGCATTGGCGCTTGTGTTTGCAGGGCTGCTTATACCTGCTTATAATAACATATCCGGTAAATCGCTGGAATTTTCACTTACCAATCCTTCTGTGTGGATGCTGGTGGGCGTTGCCGTTTCTGGCACATTAATTTTAGCGGGCGTATATCCTGCCATACATCTTTCGTCTTTCGACCCCATCAATTCGTTAAAGGGAAAAATAAGTCAAAGCCTCAGCAGCATTGTGCTGCGTAAAGTGCTGGTGGTTTTTCAGTTCTCTATTTCAGTAATACTTATTATTTGCACACTGGTTATCGGCCGGCAAATGCAATATATAAGCAAGGTAAACCTGGGGTATAATAAAGAATATGTTTTTACGGTGCCGCTTAGCGATGAAGCCATTAATCATATTGATGCCGTAAAGGCAGAGCTAAATAAAACACCGGGCATATCAGCTACTTCTTTATCCAATGTTTATAACATAGCCGATTATGGCAACTCAACAGGCGACATTGACTGGCCGGGAAAATTGAAAGATAATAGCATGATCGTAAGCAGCGCTAATATTGACAAGGGTTTTCTTCCTTTAATGAATTTTACATTTATTGAAGGCGGCAATTTCACGGGTATGCCATCTGATACTTCTGCCTATATCATTAATGAAACAATGGTAAAACAAATGGGCATTAAGCCGCCTTATGTTGGCCAGCAAATGAGCCTGCATGATGTGCCCGGAACAATAATCGGCGTAGTAAAAGATTTTCATTTTAAATCTTTAAAAGATAAAATCAGCCCTTTTGTTTTCTGGACGCACCGCTGGAAAAATATGCTTTATGTAAAAACAACGGCTGCCGGCGCACAACAGGCAATAAAATCGGTAGAAAAGATATACAATAAATATCCCGGTGTAAACCCTTTCACTTACAGTTTTGTTGATTCAAAGTTTGATGAGCTGTATAAAACAGATAACCGCACCAAATTGCTGTTCAACATTTTTGCAGGCATTGCCATTTTTATTTCCTGCCTCGGTTTACTGGCGCTGGCAACGTATTCAGCACAGTTGCGCACCAAAGAAATTGGCGTAAGAAAAGTGCTGGGTGCAAGTGTTACAAATATTGTAAGCCTGTTGGGCAAAGATTTTATTGTGCTGGTTGTTATAGCCATTGTTATAGCCATCCCGGTTGCCACTTACAGTATGAATAAGTGGCTGGAGAATTTTGCGTATAAAACAGATATAAGTTTTTGGCTGTTTGTGTTGGCGAGTTGTATTGCAGTAGGAATAGCGTTGTTAACGATTAGCTTCCAGGCAATAAAAGCAGCGCTGGCCAACCCGGTGAAATCGTTGCGAACGGAATGACAGCCCATACAAACCTTCCCGAAGGGAAGGCTTTGTAAGCTGCAAATTATATAAACAACATTCAATTATCATGCTCTTAAAATCCCTTCCTTTAGGGATAGCAACTTACAGCTAAACAAACCATCTTCTATGCTCAAAAACTATTTAAAAACCGCCTGGCGAACCATTTCGCACAACAAAATTTATTCAGCCATAAACATACTTGGCTTAACGATAGGTTTATGCGCTTGCATGCTGGTGGCTACTGTTGTGCTGGATGATTTGTCGTATGATAAACAATGGAGCCGGAGCAACGACCTCTACCGCATTATTTCAATAAATAAAATGGGCGATGGATTGTATGACCGCTCTTCATCCTCTTTAACAGGGCTGGTAACGGCATTAAAAAATAACTTTCCTGAAGTGGAAGCCGCCGCAGGTATCAGGAATACAGATACAAGATTAAAGCTTGATAACAGTGATGCAAACGGCATTGAAGTAACCGCATTATCAGCCGACACTACTGTATGGCAAATGCTGGACCTACATGTGCTTTCCGGCAACCCGCGGCAATACATTGCCGGCGACAACAGGAACCTGATCATCACCGAAAGCTTCCGCAAAAAATTCTTTCCACATGAAGACCCTGTTGGCAAAATCGTTTACAGCGTGCCGGTATATTCCGACAAGCCAAGCCCTTATATTATTACCGGCGTAATTAAAGATTTGCCTGCCAATTCTGTTATGCGTGCTAATGCAATTGTTGTAGTTAAACCCCGTAACGATGAATTATTGAAAGAGCAATACGGCACTTTTTCTGAAAACTATATTTTATTAAAGCCAGGCACAAACATTAAGCAATTCACCGCTAAAGTAAACAAGTGGTATGCAGGTTTTGTAACCGTTAAAAAACCCTACCAGTTCGAGTTTCAGGCCATACAAAATATTTACCTGCATTCAGATTTTTCAGGCTACCAGGCCATAAAAGGCGATTATAAAAACATCTACATTCTTTCAGGCGTGGCTATTTTATTATTGGTAATTGCCTGCGTGAATTTTGTGAACCTAAGCACCGCAAGGGCATTGCAGCGTTTAAAGGAAACCGGTGTAAGAAAAATATTAGGCGCACAGCGTAAGCAACTCGTTTTCCAGTTTCTCACGGAAGCTTTCCTGTACTTTTTAATTGCCACAGCGCTGGCAACTATTATTTACCGGTTATCATTGCCTTCGCTTGAACATTTTATCGACCACCATCTTGCACAAACATTCACTGCATCTTATCATTTATTCCTGTATTGTTATGGCGGTGTGTTGCTTGTAAGTATTATAACAGGCATTTATCCTGCATTGGTTTTATCTGCCTTTAAACCAGCAGCCACTATAAAAGGCGAGTTGCTGAGTAATAGCCGCGGCAGCCAGAACATGGTGAGAAAAAGCCTTGTGGTATTGCAGTTTTCCATGTCTGTTATAGTATTAATTGCTTTGATCGTGGTGCAGCAGCAGGTTTCATTTTTAAAGAATAAAGATGTGGGTTACGATGCAAAAAACCTCTTAAGCATTGGCCAGGTTTCATGGGCGGGAAAAGGGGAATCATTTAAGAATGAATTGCTGCAAAATCCTGCTGTGGAAACTGCCAGCATTACTTCATGGTTACCTACTGTAGGCGCTGGTTTCATGAGCTCAGAAGTAGAAAATCCAAGCCATCCCGGCAGTAATATTAACGTATGGTATATCAATGGCGATATTGATTTAGATAAAGT
>JAEWBD010000394.1 GCA_023391315.1 Bacteroidota bacterium
TATCTTATCGGCAAAGCCGCCGGAAGTCCAGCCGTTATGCCCCTGGTTAATGTAATGAATGAAAGGCAGCTTCTCTGTAACCAATGTCATATAACCTTTGGTTATGCGATTGGCCGTTTCGTCGGGATGTTCATTTAAATAAGTAATGGAATCGCCAATGGCCGTCCATGTAATTTCTTTTTTTGTGAAAGAGATAGCGATGGCTGCAATAACAATGATAAAAAATAACCGCTTCATGAATTGAATTTGTGCAATGCTGTAATTACAATTTAAGTTATATCCTTACTGCTGTGCCGGTAGCCACCACCATTAGCATGCTTCCGCCTGAACCCACCGTTTCAAAATCAAGATCGATGCCCACAACTGCATTGGCGCCCATTTGCTGTGCCCGCATTTCCAGTTCCCGGAGCGCATTGGTTCTTGCTTCTTCAATAACCCTTTCATACGTTCCGCTTCTGCCGCCCACAATATCTCTTATGCCTGCGAAAATATCTTTGAAAATGTTAGCACCGATAATGGTTTCTGCGGTTACAATGCCTAAATATTCCTGTACAGGCTTGCCTTCAATGTTGTTTGTTGTAGTGAGTAACATATGTATAATTTTTTTAAATAAAAATAAACGATTTTAAAATAAGTACTTTATATAAACGCATAAGCCATTAACTCTTTTAGAATTTAATCAACAATAAATCATTTTTATATTAATGCTGATTAAAAACATAATTATGCATAATAATTCTATGAAAGAAGGCTAACGTGCCCTTTCACTTTTTAAATAAACTATATTACCGCAGTTTTGTAAAGTGAAAATACCTGCATGAAAATCCTGATAATAGAAGATGAAAAGGCTTTACAGCAATCCATTCAGCAATACCTGGAATACCAGGGTTATATATGTGAAACCGCAGATAATTTTTTAAATGCAAAAGAAAAAATTCAGCAGTTTAATTACGATTGCATTGTTGTGGATATTGGCCTGCCTTACGGCAGCGGCCTCGATATTATAAAGGAATTGAAGCATATGGAATCGAAAGCGGGCATCATTATTATCTCGGCGAAGAATTCACTGGAAGATAAATTAACAGGGCTCGAATCTGGATCGGATGATTATATCACCAAGCCATTTCATTTATCAGAATTAAATGCGCGTATTAATGCAGTATTGCGGCGCAGGTCGTTTGACGGCAATAAAACCATTGTTTTTAATGAAATTAAACTGGATCCCGACGCGCAAAGAATTACGGTGAATGATAAAACCGTAGAACTTACAGAAAAGGAATATCATTTGCTGGAATATTTTATTGTGAACCAGCGGCGGGTGCTCACCAAGCATGCCATAGCATCGCATGTATGGGGCGATGAATATGAATATTTAAACAACTATGATTTTATATACACGCATATTAAAAACCTGCGCAAGAAACTCGTTGATGCAGGCAGCGGGGATTATATAAAAACGGTATACGGATCAGGATACAGGTTTACGGATAATTAAAACAGCATGAGGCTTCTTACAAAAACAACGTTATATTTTTTAAGCGCAATGACCATGCTGCTCCTGCTGGCAGGCTTTTACCTGTTTAACCAGTTCAGCAAGGAATTAAACAATAGGAGCGATAAAGAATTATTACAGGAAGAAGCTGCCTGGATTCAATATTTGCAAACCGAAATTGCCGCCGGTGTTACTTTTATTTTAAGAACGCCGGATATATCCATCTACCCGGTTGACATACCGCCAAATAATTATGCCACCATCACCGATGTAAAGAGCAACCTTGCCGCAGTGCCTTACCGGCAGTTGTCGCAGGTGGTTTCAATATATGGCATTTCTTACCAGGTTATCATTAAAAAATCACAGGAACAAAAAGCGGCTTTAATAGCCAATACAACAAAAATTATATTGCTGGTTTTTGCCGGGCTTTTTATTGCAACCATATTGTTCAACTGGATCATCAGTAAAAAATTATGGAAGCCTTTTTACCGTTCACTCTATACAATAAGGCGCACAGATTTGCAGCGCATCCAGGAAACACATTTTGAGAAAACCTACACCAAAGAATTCAATGAACTGAATGCGGCATTGAATGCCATGGCGGAAAAGATTTATAATGATTTCATCAACATGAAAGAGTTTACGGAAAATGCAGCACACGAAATGCAGACGCCGTTGAGCGTTGCGCAAAGCAAACTCGAATTATTGCTGCAAAATGAAAATTTATCGCAGGAGGATATCCGGTTGATTCTTGAGGCCACCACATCTTTAACAAGATTATCGAAATTAAACCAGGGGCTGTTGCTGCTGGCCAGGATTGAAAACTATCAATATAAAACAACCACTGCATTAAGCTTAAATGCGGTAACAAAAAAATACCTCGGCCTGCTTGCGGAATTAATAAATGACAAACAGTTAACCGTAACCACAAATTTTGAAGACGAATTTGTAATGCCGCTGCATCCGCTGCTTGCTGACTCGCTTGTATCTAACCTGCTGGGCAATGCTGTAAAATATAATTATACGGGCGGCCGTATTGAAATAACCATAACAGCAAACAGTTATTGCATCAGTAATACAAGTTTGTATGAAGCCATACCACAGGAAAAGCTGTTCAGGCGTTTTATGACGCAAGGCAATACAGATGCGAGTTCTAACGGTCTCGGGCTTGCCATTGTGAAGAAGATTGCAGATACACATAACCTGCTTATTCATTATCGCACAGCAAATGGTGTTGTATATTTTGATCTAAAAAAGAAGCCGGTTACTTCCTGATTTCAGCAAACAGAAAAATCAATGCCTGCTGCACTCATCCTTTCATTCGTCGATAAATGCCGTTGTTCATCTATCAATCTTAAAACAGCAAAGCTTTAAAGTAGATTTGTGAATATGGCTGCAAACAGGCAATCAATATTGGCATATCCCACATTCAGGCATGTAGTGTTCTGGGTTTTTGCCTTCCTGCTGCTAACGCTGATATATGGCACCGCTTACAACAGTTATAGCCTTGGCATAACTATTATTGTTATGCTGCTGCCGGTGCATGTAACCTACTTTTATATTCTATCCGGCTGGATACTCCCCCGTTTTTTTTCCCGCGGAAAATATATGCAGGCAATAATAGCTGTGCTGGTAGTTATGATATGCGTGGCCTGTTTGTACAGGCTATTTGAAATTTTTATATCCAATCCTTATATCCTGCACTGGTACACAAAAAGAAATGTAAAGCTCAACTGGCCGCAAATGGATGAAAGCTGGTGGCAGCAGTTGCTGGAACCTTTGGACTTTGCCAATGCTCTTGAAAGAAGTAATGTCGTTGTCTGGATAGGCGTTACACTTAAATTTATTTCATTATGGTATGAAAGGAGACAGGCGGCCACACAGGCGGAACTGAATTTTTTAAAAAACCAGTTACACCCGCATTTCCTGTTCAACTCGCTTAATAATCTCTATGCCTTTGCATTGGATAATTCCCCGCGGACGCCGGAAATCATTCTTGGCCTTTCCAATATTCTCCGTTATATGTTGTATGAATGTAATGCTGAAAAAGTATCGCTTAAAAAAGACCTTGATATATTGCATGATTATATTAAGCTGGAGCAATTGCGTTATGAAGAACGGCTGGAATTAAACTTCAATATAAAAGGTGATGTAAACGGTCAGCAAATTGCGCCGCTGCTGATGTTGCCACTTGTAGAAAATGCGTTTAAACATGGCGCCGGCGAAACCATTGGCGTACCATGGATAAATATTGATGTTTTGGTAAACGACAGAGAACTTATTTTTAAGGTAAGCAACAGCAAACCGGATTGTAATACGGCAGATAGCCGCAGGCATTTTAGTAAAATAGGTTTATCAAACGTGCAGAAAAGGCTCGTATTGCTATATCCTGCAAGACATAGATTTAATATATATAATGAAGAAGAATTGTTTATTACAGAATTAAAGCTTGAATTATACGAGACGTCAAAACCAGTTGCATGACGATAAGAACGCTTATTGTGGATGATGAGCCGCATGCCATAGACATTATTAAAAGGTATTCGGCCAATATTCCTGAAATTGAAATTGTAGATACCTGTCACAATGCAATAAAAGCTTTTCAAATTATACAACATAACAAAATAGATTTACTGTTTCTTGATGTAAAGATGCCAGGACTTTCCGGCACAGACCTGGCACGCAGCCTTAAAAACCCGCCCATGATTGTTTTTACTACGGCTTACCAGGATTATGCCGTGGAGGGCTTTGACCTGAATGCCGTGGACTACCTGTTAAAGCCTATCGCTTTCGACCGTTTTTTGCGTGCCGTGGATAAAGTAATGTCGCTGGTAAAAAAAGAACCCGAACAGGTGCAGCCGGCAAAAAAAATAGCTGAAGCCAATAAAAACAATCAGTATTTATACCTGCGTATTGAAAGGCAACTGGTAAAAGTGGATACGGCTGAAATATGGTGGATTGAAAGTGTGAAAGACTATATAAAAGTTGTAACCAAAACAAAAACCTTCACCACCAAGCAAAAGATTAGTGTTGCAGAAAACCTATTGCCTATCGGCGAGTTCATGCGCATTCACCGTTCTTATGTTGTGCCGTTGAATAAGATTGAAAGTTACCACGTCAACTATGTTATTATTGCCGGCAATAAAATCCCGATAGGGCGTAATTACAAATCGGTAAGCCTTCAAAAGTTTAATCCGGGCGCAGCCAATATCATATAGTTGAAGGCGATAGACTTTATTTATTCTATTTTTTTCATAACAATTACCTGCGTCATCATCACGCTGTTTTTATTTTCATTCAGCTTTATAAAATGCCATTTGTCGATAAAAAGCAACTTCCGTCTGTTTCTTTTGAACATCCTTTCAAATCATTTCAATATTGCGCCACAAAAAAATTAAAACGCAATTAAACAATGGAACAAATTGAATTGACTGATGTAAACGTCAACAGTTTTCGCAGTTACCAGGGCGGCTATTTCAAAACACTTATTTCCCCTGAACAAAGCAACGGCGAACTTGCCCTGCTGGATTTTGTATTGCCAAAGGGCGCAGAACCGCCTTCGCACCTGCATACGCAGGAAGATGAAACATTTTATGTGCTGGAAGGCCTGTTGAAAATTACGGTTGGAAATATAACCACCTGGCTTGATGCAGGAGAGGCCCTGTTTGCACCGCGGAATACCCCGCATCATTTTAAAATAATTTCAGATACGGCAAGGTTCATTAACCTCATTACACCCGGCAGGCTGTGGCATTATTTTATTGAATTCAGTAAGGCATGTAACGGTGAACCTTTCCTGAATACCAATCTGCAGGCCCCTTCGCAGGAACAGATGCAATACATGCTGCAGGTGCTTACCAATACTTATGAAATAAAATTTCTCTAACACTAAATTAATCAATACATGAAAACAAGAAAATACATAATTATTGCTGCAATGGCATTAGCAGCAGCCTGTTCAAAAGATGATAAAGACCTGAACAGATTTACCGTGGATGAAAACGCTTCTGTGGTGAAATGGAAAGGTGCTGCGCCCGATCATTTTCATACAGGAACATTCGATGTATCCGGCACGGTAAAAACAGATGGAAAAGGCAATATAACCGGCGGTGATTTTATCATTCCCATTACCAGCATTACCAATGATGATTTGCCGGATACAACAAAGCCGCAACTATTAAATCATTTAAAAAGCGAAGATTTTTTTAACGTGGCACTTTATCCCAATGCCAGCTTTAAAATACTGGAAGTCGTGGATTATAAAGAAGAAGAGGGCGATGCCATTGAAGGCGCCAACAAATTGATCACCGGCGATTTTACCATGATTGGTGAAACCAGCCGCATTCACTTTCCTGCAAAAATTGTTATTGATAACACCAAGATTACTACGAAGGCTGTGTTTACCATTAACCGTCTTGATTGGGGCATGGATAGCTACAGCGATCCGGAAGGCGATCTGTATATTTTACCGGATGTGGATATTACGCTTGACATTACGGCGACCCATAAATAAACGGCGGTATAACTTTTTGCTTACCTGCTAACACCAAGAGGCTGCACCAAAAATCGGGCAGCCTCATTTTATTTTAAATAGGCTGCAAGTAAGTATCTGCCTAAAATATGCAAGCAGTTAAGTTATGGGGTAAGGCTGATTCTAAATAATGGCTATGCACTTGAGAAACCGATCCTTTGTTTTTATATCATACAAGCGTCAGTACCGGTAATAATGATTTCAACGTAACGATATAAGCTCCATAAACTATGCAGTAAATATGCTCCTGGTATGGAGGAGGGTACGAGGAGGTATGGAGAAAGTATCCGTTTTCCATCAACTTGTCAGGGTTAGGTATAGTTTGAAAACTACTTAAAAGTTTGAGGATGCATGTACCAGGCATTCAATCAGCCTAATAAATAAGCATTGCAAAAAGCGGTCGGTTGTGAATCATCCAGGAACTCAAAATAAACCTTAATCCCAAGGTCGTCCTGTATTGCTATAACGGTATATTCCAACCATCATTACCTGAATTTGAGCTTTCACAGCTTTGGCCTCTGCGATCATAAAAAGAATTAAAATCGATACCAAATATTCTTGCACGATTCATAAAAATCTTTATGTTTGTATTTGATCCGTAATACCAATACCTGCTAAAACTGTAAGATCCGTTTCCTGTTTATTTCGAATGATAGCTTGGATAAACGCCTTGGCGGCATGACTGGCAGAACTAACTGAATAATAATTATACTATAGAGTAAATTGCGCACAGCCTGTTTTGAAAGGTTAAATAGTAGGATTGTGCTTTTATGTAAAACTGATTTGCTTATAAGATTATAAACCCAATAACTGCATTACACAGTAAGCTGCTTTCACTCTGTACAATGTGAACGAAAAATATAAAAATGCCGTAACAACACTTTAACCGATTGCTTAATAACATTCCAACTCCCTGTATATGAAAATCTTTACCCTATTTAAACATTTGAGGAAACCTGTATTGTTTTCCCTGCTGGCATTGTGTTGTTTGATGATGAAGAGTGAGGTGGGGTTGGGGCAAACCGTTGTGGTTAACCCAACATCTCCTTGGATAGTTCCTGCAGGTGTAACTTCTATAAAAGTAGAAGTTTGGGGTGGAGGTGGTGCCGGTGGCGCGGCTGATGGTACGTTTTTTGGACTCGGAAGTAACATCGGTAGCAGTGGTGGAGGTGGAGCCTATAATATTGCCACATGGAGTGTAAGTAGCGGGCAAAGCTACACTGTCGTAATAGGATCAGGTGGATCGGGAGGGTCTGGTAATGGAGGTAACGGTACTGCTACAACTGTAAGTGGGCCAGGTGGCTCTATTACAGGAAATGCTGGTACCGGTGGCAGAGAAAACTATGGTGTTGCGGGATCAGGTGGAAGCGGTGTTTTTAATGGAGGTAATGGCGCAGTAGGTAGCGGATCTGGCAATGCTTCAGGTGGCGGTGGCGGTGCTGGTAATAACGGATCTGGAGGCATGGGATCCACTTCTGCTGCTGGTGTTGGCGGGGCGGCAAATCCTAATACTGCTCCCTACCTTGGGGGCAATGGAGGTGCAAACAGGTCAAATAACGGGCCTGGAAATGCCGGTATATCTCC
>JAEWBD010000451.1 GCA_023391315.1 Bacteroidota bacterium
TTCTGCCTTAAGCGACACGGGTACAGGATATGCGAAAAATGAAAAAACAATCGCCGGGTATTATCAGCGTGTGCATAATGGCGAAATACCGGTGCGCAAAGGTTATTTTTTAAATGAAGAAGATATAATCTTCAAACAATACATACTGGATATTTGCTGCAAAGGCAAAACATATTTTCTTGAAGAATCTTTGCCTTTGCTGGAAGAATACAGTTTTCCTGCCTTGCAGGAGTTTGCAGAAGATGGCCTTGTAGTGTTTAATAAAACAGCAGCAAAGCTTACACCCGAAGGTCATTTTTTTATCAGGAATATCGCCAGCGCTTTCGATTTAACGCTGCACAGGCAAAATATAAGCACTTTAAATAACCAGGTGTTTAGCAAAAGCATTTAAAAACAGAGCGCATTTTATCATTATTTTTTCAGCAGGCAACCTGAAAAACCTTCCCTTCCATTTTTTATGCAATAAATAATGCTTATGATTGTACAATAATTTTACAGATTGTCATCATCATTGCTTAAACCATTTTTGTTGACGCAATGAAGATTAATTTTGCAGCGATGATTTCAATAATATAAAAATGCCAGATACAATAAAACAATTTGAGGCTTTGTTTAATTATGCAACCATTGGTATTGTTGTAACGGATGCGCAGGGCTCTATCATCAACTTTAACAGGAAGGCAGAAAGTGATTTTGGTTATACAAAAGAAGAAGTGCTTGGCAAACCGGTTGACATACTTCTTCCGCAGTCATTAAAATCAAAACACGAACATTACAGGTCGGGGTTTTACAAACATCCTTCGCCACGGGCAATGGGTGCAGGCAGGGATTTATTCGGGCTAAAAAAGGATGGCTCTGTTTTCCCTGTTGAGGTGAGCCTCAGCAATTATACTATCGAGAATTCAATTTTTGTAATTGCGTTTGTAATTGATATTACCATAAGAAAAAACTCCGAAGAAATTCAGCTTGCACAAAAAAATGAACTGGAAAGGGTAAGCAAAGAAGTGAAACAGCTTAATGCAGGCCTTGAGAAGAAAATTGAAGACCGCACTAAAATGTTGCGGGAAACTTTAACTGCCCTTGAAAAATCAAAAGGAGAATTAAGCGAAGCTTTAAAAACAGAAAAGGAATTAGGGGAATTAAAATCAAGGTTTGTATCGATGGCTTCGCATGAATTTAAAACACCGCTAAGTACTATTTTATCTTCTTCTTATTTACTGGAACAATATAACAATATAGATGCACCGGAGAAACGCATTAAACATATTGAACGCATAAAGAATGCCGTGGGTGATATGAAAAATATCCTCGACGATTTTCTGTCGCTGGATAAACTGGATGAAGGACTGATAAAAGCTGATATTAAGTCTATGAGCGCTGAAGACTGCGTGAAAGAATTTCACCTGGTGATAAGCGAAATGCAGATAAACCTTAAGCCCGGCCAGCAAATTGATTTTAAATACACCGGCAACAGCGAGGTAATGCTGGACAAGCATCTTTTGAGAAATATCTGCATGAACCTTTTGTCCAATGCAACAAAATTTTCACCTGAAGCATCCATGATTAATGTTACCGCAGGCTTTAACCCCGATAGTTTTAATTTGTCGGTACAGGATTATGGTATTGGTGTTCCAGAGAGCGATAAGCAGCATCTGTTTGAAAGATTTTTCAGGGCTAAGAATGCATTCAATATACAAGGCACAGGCCTGGGCCTGCATATTGTGGCGAAATATATTGAATTGATGAATGGCGATATTACAATTGAAAGTAAACTGGATGAGGGAACTACATTTACCATCCGCATTCCAAAATTATAATGAAACCGGGCATGATAATTTTCCTTACACGGGGAATGTACATAGCGGTTCCATGAGACAATCAAAAACAAACTTGGACGAATGAAAAAGATCCTTGTAATAGAAGATAATGCCCAGGTTCGCGAAAACATTGCAGAAATTCTTGAGCTTTCCAATTATGAAGTTATTACCGCTGAAGATGGGAAAAAAGGCGTGGAACTGGCATTGGAGGCAAGGCCCGATTTAATCGTATGCGATATTATGATGCCTGTGTTAGATGGCTATGGCGTATTGCATCTCTTAAATAAACAAATAGAAACTTATGGCATCCCGTTTATTTTTTTAACCGCAAAATCTGAAAAAACAGATTTGAGAAAAGGAATGGAAATGGGCGCCGATGATTACTTAACCAAGCCTTTTGATGGTATTGAACTGCTGAATGCAATTGAAATAAGGCTTAAGAAATCGGAATCCATTAAGCAAAATGCCATTAAGAATAATAAAAATGCAGATGCATTTATACAGGATGTAAAAGAAACAGGCATTATACCACTTACCTCATCTGAAAGGGAATTATATGATTACAGAAGAAAGCAAGCATTGTATTCTGAAGGTCATCGGCCGAAAACAGTATATTATATAAAAAGCGGGAAAGTAAAAACATATAAAACCAACGAAGACGGCAAAGACCTGATCACAAACATTTATGGCGAAGGCGATTTTTTTGGCTATACCTATATACTGGAAGATATAAATTATAAAGAAAATGCGCAGGTGCTTGAAGATGCAGAAATAATGCATATTCCCAAAGAAGAATTCTTAGCACTTATTTCCGGCGATTCGCAGGTGGCAAAACAGTTTATAAAATTAATTGCACATAATGTTCTTGATAAAGAAGAAAGCCTGCTTAACCTGGCATATAGTTCACTCAGAAAAAAGGTAGCTTACCAGCTCATCCAGATGTTTGAAAAATTTAAGCGTGAAAAAAACTCCAACACCATAAATATTTCAAGAGAAAATCTGGCGCAGGCTACCGGCATTGCCACCGAATCTTTAATAAGAACTTTATCGGATTTTAAAAGCGAAAAATTAATCGATTTACAAGGCAGCACCATCACATTGCTTAATGAAGATAAATTGCGTAACCTGCCTTACTAAAAGTTTCGGGAAAAAAGTTAAGCACATCTGCGCCGCAATCACAATGCCTGCCCTCTAAAATTTTTATAAAAATCTAACCGCTTAATAAATGGTTACAGCCATTTAATAAACCGGCTTTAAACGCTGTTTGCCATGTAATAGTTTCACCGACCAATTCTATCAATCAAAAAAACTAACGATGAAAAACAAAATTGTACTCTCTTTTTTATGTTTAGTTATTGCATGCAGCGCATTTGCCCAAAATGTAGGCATTGGCACTGCAACACCAGCTTTCAAGCTGGATGTAAACGGAACTATTAATTCAAACAGTAATTGCTACCTGGGCGGTTATCTCGGCATAGGTACCCAATCGCCTATATATAAAATGCAGGTAGATGATGGCTCCGTTGCGCTTCATAATACAACAGATTCCAAATACTGGATAATGACCTACAGCAGCGGCGGTAATTATTTTAATATTGCTGAGGATGGAGCATCGAGGCTAACAATAGCCAATGGCGGAAATGTAGGCATCGGCACCACGGCACCTTCTGCAAAATTGGATGTTGTGGGTACAACAGAATTAAACGGAACAACAACTGTAAACGGTTCTGCAAAAGTTACCGGCACTTTAACGGTTAATAATAATAAGGGCGTTTTATATAATCTTTCCGGCAGCACCAATATAAAATTCTACACACGTACCGCAGCTTTTACCATAAACAACCTTGCCCCGCATTCCTTATCACCTGAAGCATCAATAGGCTTTATTGGCGGGCTTGGCAGTGCACCACAGGTATATGTTGGCAATATCGTTTCCAATGGCGGAACCACCGGCCCGCTGTACCAGCTCCAGCTTATAATATATAACGTAACAGCAACAAGCTGCAAATGCGGGCTTCTTAACACAAGCAATTCTACGATAAACCAAAGCATTACCTGGAACATAATGTGTCTTGGTAATTAATGCGCCTCAATTATTTCATCTTAAAAACTACATTATGAAATCAATTAAAAGTGCTATGCGGATTGCCTTGCTGCCCATACTATTGTTCCTGTCGCAGCAGGTGCATTCGCAGATGGTAAATAACGGGGCGGAAATAACAATACAGACTGGCGCTGTTGTTTATACAGCAGCATCTTTTACCAATACATCTGCAGGCATTGTGAGCAATAACGGGGAAATAATTACAGGTGCAGATTTAATTAATAATGCCGGCGCCTCACTTTCAGGGAACGGTGCTTATAGCGTGCAAACAAACTTTACCAACAATGGCACTTATACTTATAACAATTCGGTTTTAAATTTTTTCGGCACAGGCAATTCCAATTTAAAAAACACCGGAGGAACTATTTACAAGCTGCAGGTGAATAAAGATTCGGGTTATTTTATTAATCTCCTGGATAATGAAAGGGTACTAAAAGCAGTCGCTTTTTTAAAAGATAATAACTGGATCAGGCTTAACAGCAAAACTTTTACAATGGGCCAGAATTGTGTAATTCAAAACTTTAATAACAAGCGCTTTTTTATAACAAACGGAACAGGTGTTTTAAAAAAGATGAATGTAAAGAATACCCCTTTTATTTTTCCCGTAGGGTTTAACAAAAGCACCTATAATCAAATAACCATTACAGAAAACGGAACGCCGGATGCATACTCCGTTCGTTGCCGGGATTCTGCCTTATTAAACGGAAGTTCTGGTTTATCTGTTTCCAGCGGCGGCATAAAAGCTGCATGGGTTATTAATGAAGCTGTGGCCGGCGGCGCTAATGCTGTTATAGAAGCACAATGGAAAAAACCGGCAGATGAGCTTCCCAACTTTGATTATACCAAATGTATGCCTGTAAGGTATGTTAGCAATCATTGGGATTACCAGGCAAATAAAGCCGGTACGGCAACCGGCACCACATACAGGTCTATAAGCCGCTCGGGTTTAACAGCATTTGGCGATTTCACCGTACTGTCAACTGCCAGCCCTTCATTTACAAGTTCACATTTTGAAGCACCTGAAGCATTATCAACTGCAGCAAATAACAACAGGCAAATAAGAATTTATCCAACCATCGTTCAAAATAATTTCAATATCGAAGTGCCGGCAGATAAATCCATTCAAAAAATGAATGTACAGGTGATAGATGCCACGGGCAAAATTGCCTGGCAAAAACAAAATGCGGATTTCATCTCACAACGCGTTTTGCTTCCTTCACTTACATCGGGAACATATATAGTGCTGATAGGTTATGGAGAAATTAAGTTTACTCAAAAGATCATTATATCCCGGTGATTATTAATATAAAATCCTGATGCAAATATCTATAGCAGTTACAGTTTTGTAGCTGCTATTTTATTATTATCATAATATTCATTTAAATGTAAACTGTAACCGCCATTTTTCTTTTATAGAAAGTATGTGTCTCCGGAAGCCGGAAATCAAAAAGACAATTCACATGAATCAATGCCGCATCAAATAATCAATGCACTTATCTTCGCCACATGGTAAAGGAAACCGTTTTAAGTGGAATAAGGCCTACAGGCTTTTTGCACCTTGGAAATTATTTTGGTGCAGTACAGAACTGGGTGCGCATGCAGCATGAATATAATTGCTATTTCTGTGTTGTTGACTGGCATAGCTTAACAACACATCCCGATACAAAATCATTACGTCAAAATGTGCACCGGCTGTTGGGAGAATTACTTGCATCAGGCCTCGATCCTGATCAGGCAGTTATTTATGTGCAAAGCGATGTACCTGAAATTGCAGAGCTTTATTTGTATTTAAATATGCTTGCTTATAAAGGTGAACTGGAAAAGACGGTTACGTTTAAAGATAAAGTGCGGCAACATCCGCAAAACGTAAATGCCGGCCTGCTTACTTACCCGGTATTGATGGCTTCTGATATTTTAATTCATCGCGCCACAAGGGTGCCGG